>NZ_JACJDS010000022.1:0-81242 GCF_014163635.1 Pseudoalteromonas sp. SR44-8 | reverse complement strand
AACTCTTGCCTCGCTAAGCGTTGCTGTCTGCCGTCTCAGTGGGGTCGCATTATAGGGCGCGGCGAATTTTACGCAAGCGTTTTTTAAAGAAAACTTGAAATAAAGTGCTGTTCGTTCAATTTACGCGCTAAACACACTAAAACCCCTAGTCAACTGTACAAAATAACAACGACTTTTCCCTGAAAGGATCTTCAGTATTATCTATTATCGATATTTCGCAAGTTTTTGGCATAAAAAAAGCGCCATTAACTTCGGCGCTTTCCATAAAACAAAATAAAAACTTGTTAATAGAGGATACTGTAAAGCTTTCTTCTATATTTAGCCGCTAAACTATCACCATCCGGTAAAGAGGCAATAATAGCTAAATAACTTACCTTGGCATCGGCAAAATTCAAATCTTTTTTCAACACTGTAAATAGTAACTCTAACGCTTGCTCTTTTTTGCCTGCTTGGTCGTATGCTGCACTTAGTTCAACTTTTAATTCAAGATCGTTAGGATACTTTTCAACTTTCGCTTGTAATGCTTTTAGCTCTGGCGATTCTTGTGCTTGAAGTGCTTGTGCGCACTTTGCTTGAATATTTGTAAAGTATGCATCTTGCTCATTTTCATTTACTGAAGCTAACAAAGCTTGCGCGTCATCCAGTTTATGAATTTGAATGCATATATCTGCCAATACTAATTTTATACGCGCATTTGTATTGTCTAATTCGTAAGCCTGCTTGGCAAAATTAAACGCTTGATTTAAATCCTGAGCGATCAGTGCTTGCTTGGCTTGTTCTAACAACATTTCATGAGGCTGCGGTAAATGTTTACTTAACGCTTCTCTGATTTGAGTTTCAGCTTGTGCACCGGCTAATACATCAACAGGTGCTGAATCTTTTAATAGCACTAAGGTTGGTAATGTTTGTAGTCCAACTTGCTGTGCTAGTTGTGCTGCGAGTGCTTGCTCTAAATCACAATCTAATGTGGCAACTAATATATAGTCACCATAATCTTTGGCTATTGTCTGTAAAATAGCTGCTTGAGATTGACACTCTGGACTTTGTGCTGAAAAGAAACTTAACAGGACTAGTTTTTGTTGTGATGTTTCACCCAGCACTTGTTGAAGATTTTGCGGATTAACATTTACCATATTATTCATTGCTATTGATTGCCATATCAGACTATTTAGGGTTTTATATGGAGGCAAACATAATAATTACAAGCCCAGAATCACAAGCCATAAATCAAAAAGGTCTTTTATGAAATTTCATAGTCTATACGCTGCACTTATACTGCTTAGTCCATTAGCAAGCTCAACAACCTTGGAGCTGAAGTTAGATAAAACGATGCCTGCCATTGAAAAGTTTTACTTAGATTTACACCAGTCCCCAGAACTTTCATACCATGAGCAAGAAACGGGAGAAAAGCTTGCCACCAAATTACGTGCGCTTGGCTATGAGGTGACCGACAATGTGGGTGGCTTTGGTGTAGTAGGCTTATATAAAAATGGTGATGGCCCGACAATAATGATCCGTACTGATACAGACGGCTTACCAATCATAGAACAAACTGGTAAATCATATGCTTCAACAGTCACTGTTATGAATGATGAAGGAGCAAACGTTGGTGTGATGCACGGATGTGGTCATGATATTCATATGAGTTCATTTATTGGTACTGCGCAACAATTAATGCTACATAAAGATGCATGGCAAGGAACCTTAATGATGGTGGCACAACCTGCAGAAGAGGTGGGAGGCGGTGCAAAAGCGATGCTCAAAGAAGGTTTATTTAGTAAATATCCGACTCCTGATCACGTTATCGCTTTGCATGTTAGTGCGAGTGTTCCTGCAGGACAAGTCAGTATGAAAAATGAGTACACCATGGCCAGTGTGGATTCAGTAGATATTACGGTTAAAGGTAAAGGTGGTCATGGTGCTTACCCACATATGACTATTGACCCTGTTGTTATCGCATCACGGATCGTGTTGGCACTGCAAACAATTACCAGTCGCGAATTATCACCTCTTGAACCCTCAGTAATCACAGTGGGTTCAATTCACGGTGGAGCTAAACATAATGTAATTTCGAATGAAGTAAAGCTACAGCTGACACTTAGAAGTTATAATCCTAAAATTCGCGAGCAACAAATTGCAGCTATAAAACGTATAACTAAAGGCATTGCATTAAGTGCAGGATTGGATGAAAGCTTAATACCAGTGGTTTATGTACATGAAGATGAGTCAATCCCATCTACATATAACGACCCTGCACAAACTAATATTGTACGTAGTGCGATTAGCTCGGCGATTGGACAAAGTAATGTGCTTGAAACCGAAGCGGTTATGGCAGGGGAAGATTTTGGTTTATATGGCCGCACAGATAAAAACATCCCTATCACCTTATTTTGGTTAGGTGGTGTAGAGCAAGCTCAATATCAAGCGGCACAAACATCAGGGGCAACTTTACCTTCACTACATTCAAGTAAATTTGCACCTGACTATAAAGTTGCAATCCCCACAGGTATCACTGCGATGAGTAACGCTGCGGTGGCTTTGTTTAATCAATAATCTTAGTAATGGATGACTAAGCCGATTTTGTTTTTGGTTTAGTTTTTCTTGTAAAACGCCGCTTTTGCGGCGTTTTTGGTAATTGTGCAAATACGTTGCTATCACAATTTTTGGCAAGTTCAACAAAAGCCGCTAAATCCACTAATAAAGGATTTAAAAATTGTTGATAACTCATTTGTTGTTCTGCTATGTCGCCCAACGATGCTTCCCATTTTGCGGTTAGGTCTGGGCTGGCTAAACCATGCGGTAACGCACTGATCAATGCTTTACCTGTATCGGTTGCTAAAATGAGTTTACCTTGACGTCTTAAAAATTGTCTTCTAAATAATAACTCTAAAATACCCGCTCTGGTTGCTTCGGTTCCTAAGCCGTCTGTTTCTTTGAGTATTTTTTTGATTTCTGGATCTTTAACGTACCGACTAATACCTGTCATTGCACTAAGCAGCGTTGCATCATTGAAATGAGCTGGCGGGCTGGTCATTTTATCAATTACTTCACCGCGTTCACACTGCAACTGTTGCCCTTTAATTAATGGCGGCAATATCTGCTCATCTTTTAATGCGGTTTTTCCCATTAACGCTTTAAAGCCTAAACTTACATCTTGTTTTGCGTTGGCTTTAAAGATACCACCATTAATTGTTATTTCAGCCTTTGTTTCATTGTAAATGTAGTCTGGATAAAACTGGATCAGATAATGACGGCTAATAAGACCATACACTTTACCTTCTTCAACGCTCAAACTTGCTGACTTTTGCTGCTTAGCGGTAGGAATAATGGCGTGATGCGCAGCCACCTTAGCATCGTTAAAACACTTACTGCGTTTACCCACATCTGCGCCTTGGCAATGAGTGTCATTTTGCCCGCCATTGATGGCAATTGCCTTTATTATACTGGCTGCTTCTTGGTGATGATCTTTGGGCAAGTAACGATTGTCTGAACGTGGATAGGTAATTAGCTTGTGACGCTCATATAAATTTTGACAAATATCCAATACCTTTTGTGCAGGCATTGAAAAAGCTTTCGCAGCATCAATTTGTAACGCTGACAAATTATACGGCAAAGGTGCTTGTTGCTTTTTCTGCTTTTGTTCAAGCGCAGTAACTTCACCTGATTGATTAGAAATTCGCGACGCAACATTCTCAGCAAGGCCTCGATGGAGCACTCGCCCCTCTTCATCTTGATAAGGTTCACACGCTTTGCTTGGTTGCCACTTTGCTGTAAACGGCTCTTTATTTTCGGTACTTAAATGAGCTAATACTTCATAAAAAGGTTTTGGCACAAAATTAGCAATCTCGTTATCACGCTGGACAACCAATCCTAATATCGGTGTTTGTACACGCCCTACTGATAATACATTACCAAACCCTGCTTTTTGACCTGCAAGCGTATAGGCGCGCGTTAAATTCATACCAAACAGCCAATCAGCTCGCGAACGCGCCAAAGCAGATACACTAAGTGGAATAAATTCACGGTTAGAGCGAACGTTTTGCAGCGACTTTTTAACCGCGCTAACATTCAAATCACTGATCAATAAACGTTGAATTTGCTGTTTTTTGGCTTGGCTAAGTTTAACTTGCTCAATCACCTCATCAACAAGTAATTGCCCTTCTCTGTCTGGATCACCAGCATGAACAAGTTGATCAGCTTGTTTGATTAACTTTTTAAGTACCGTAAGTTGCTTACGAGTTTTAGATTTTGCTTTTAACTGCCATTGCTGTGGGATAATCGGTAAGTCATCAAAGCGCCATTTTTTATATTGCTCATTATAATCATCAGGCTCTGCTTGCTCGAGCAAGTGACCTATACACCAAGAAACACAATCGCCATTAGCCACTTCAATATAGCCATCATGTTTTTTATGAGGCTTTGGTAGCGCATCAGCAATGGCACGACCTAAAGATGGCTTCTCGGCTATATAAAGTTTCATAGGGCACTATCAATAACTGGTTATTTACACAGTAGTTTAGCACACGTAATTTAATCTACAAATAGTTAATGATTAGCTCTTTAGACTGCGATTTTTTCGCATAAATAAATACAACAGAGGAAGGTAGCACACAACGACAGTGCCAATATTGATTAACGGTAATAACGTTTTATACAGCATAGTGCTATACGATAAATCCCAAAGGTGGCGATCCACTAATCTAAATAATTGTAAGATAGGCGCACTAATTACAACCAATTGACCAATCACACTTTGCCAAAGATACACTTTATCTTTAATAGCCCAGTAAGCAATCAAAGCCATCCAAGCAATATCATTAAAAGCCCAAACTACATAACGCCAAATATAAGGGTCATCTAACTCTCTAAGGCTTGAATAAATCACAGCGCCATACAAGAAGAAAACAGCTGTAATCAAGACAAAGCGTAATGCCAACCAATCCTTACGTAAGTAAAATACAAAAATAGCTGGGAGTAAAAATAACACCCAGCTATATTCAAGTATAAAAATTAAATTGTTCACCCAATTAGGCATTGACGTTACTTAACATTCTTCTCTTCATCATCGCCACCAGAACCATTGCCCGGCATATAGCTATATTTATCAACGTTTTTCATCAGACACTCCGTTACACTTGTTAAAAAACTACTTTAAGCTAAATTAGGTACTTTGCCAAGCATCTTAACGAACATCTATCGGATCTGATTCCTTAGCCTTGCCTTGCATTATTGAAATTTCCACGCGGCGATTACGTCGTCTATCCGCATCAGAATCATTTGGAACAAGTGGTCGAGTTTCGGCATGACCGACAACAACCATTCTGGTTTTATCAAAGCCTTGCGCTTTTTGCATTTCAGTTGCAACCGCAACTGCACGCTTCGATGATAAGTCCCAGTTATTGGTATACAGCTCATTCGAAACTTGAAAATCATCAGTATGACCAGACACCGTAATTTCACCTGGCACATCTTTTAGTAACGCAGCTATATCACGAATGATTGGTTTAAACTTAGGTTGTAAAAATGCACTCCCAGATGGAAATGAACCATTTTCACGAATACGAATAATAATTTGCTGACCTAATGATTCCAACTCAACAGCACCATCCATGATTTGTTGTTCCAATTGCTGGGCTATCTTTTTAACTAACTCATTAACCTGCTCTTGATCAGCTGCAGAAATAGATTGTTCTGATGCTTGTTGTTGCGCTGTACTTTGTGACTCACCGCCACGCTTATTACCGCGTTGCTCTTGACGACCGCCAGCGGAGCTTTCATCACCAGCCTGAAACTCAAGCATTTGCTGGGTCATTTCGACAGTTTGCTGTTGAATGGTTTCGATTGGAGTAGGTTCAGGTTTACCTGGGGTGAACTCCATCGCGATAACGGATGTTCCTTTGGGAATATCTTTTACTTCTATTTTATTTTGTACACCAAAGGCAAACTTCATTGAGCCTGCGATTTGTTTAAATTTAAGTACATCCATTTCTGAAAACGCGAGTAAAAGTACAAAGAAGCACATCAATAGTGACATCAAATCCGCGAAGGTACCCATCCATGCTGGTAACCCGGGTGGTGGACACTTGCACTCTTGATCTGACATGCTTACTCCTCAGTATCCACTTTTCGTTTTGATTCAGCTAGGTAGTTTTTCAAAATACCTTCGATGACTTTTGGGTTTTGGCCATCTTGTATACCTAATACCGCATCTAAAATTAGCCGCTGATTCATTGCTTCTTCGTCTTTACGCAATTCCAATTTTACTTGGATAGGAATTGCCACCACGTTTGCTAAAAACGCACCATATAATGTTGTTAAAAGCGCTACCGCCATCGCAGGACCAATCGCTTTAGGGTCATCCATATTCGACAACATCGCAACTAGACCAATCAAAGTACCGATCATACCCATCGCAGGCGCAATATCGGCAAGCGCTTTAAACAAACCGGCCCCCGATTCATGACGAGTAGAAGTAAGAGAAATATCTTTTTGCAAGGTGGCACGAACAACATCAGCGTCATGACCGTCAACAAGCATATCAACCCCTTTACGCATAAACGCATTGGGTATTTCTGCTTCCTCTAGTGCTAAAAATCCGCCTTTACGGGCCGAGTCTGCAAGTTCAACTGCTTTTTCGATAAGCTCTTCAGGTGACTCTATTTTGAACATGAAGGCTTTAGCCGCGACTTTACCGATACCGAGGAATTGACTCATCGTATAGTTTGATAACACTATAAAAATCGAACCACCGAAAACAATAACCACCGATGGCGTGTTATAAAACATAGCCACTTCGCCGCCACTACTTAGTACCATTGACATAGCAATAAGACCAATAGCTCCGAGAATACCTATAATGGTTGCTAAATCCACTTACCCCTCCAGAGGAATCGATGCTTTGTTGCTACCAGCAACAAATTTTTATTATTAACAGCTTATCGGCAATCTATTGAATTACTTAAACCATTTAATGAAAAAAATGAAATGAAAGTTTTCAACCCTATTTGGCATTTTAAGCTACCATTGATAACCTGCAAGGTTTAAGCAAAGGTATAAATAATTAAAAGTGGCAAGAAAACAATTAATTATTCAAAAAAAATGCATCACCCTTTGACCTAGTTTAGCATTCCCCCTAAAATTGGCCTCACATTTCTATCATCTAAGTTAAATCAGTATGGCGACGAAAAAACCAGAGAACCTAAGCTTCGAGCAAGCGCTTGATGAATTATCCTTAATCGTCACAGAAATGGAGCAAGGAGAGCTTTCCCTTGAGCAATCGTTAAAACAGTTTGAACGCGGTATTGCTTTAGCCGGCGCATCTTCAAGTAAGTTACAACAAGCTGAACAAAAAGTAGCGATTTTAATGGGTAGTGATAGTCAGTCACCACTTACTAACTTTGATAATGATTTGGAATAACGGGTGTTAATAACAGAGCAAATAAAATGTGCTCAACAAGATGTTGAAGCCACTCTCAATCGGTATTTTGAGCAACCGCTCGACACCGAGCAAAGCATCAAACAAGCCACCCACTACAGCGTTTTAAATGGCGGTAAACGATTACGGCCATTTTTAGTGTATGCCACGGGAAAAATGCTTGGCGCAAATAAACAAGATTTAGACGTGTTGGCTGCTGCTATTGAATGTATTCATAGTTATTCGTTAGTTCATGATGATTTACCCGCGATGGATGACGACGACCTGCGACGTGGTAGACCGACTTGCCATATTGTCTATGGCGAAGCTCATGCTATTTTAGCTGGTGATGCGCTGCAAACATTAGCGTTTGATTTAATTGCTAACCATTCATTTAACGTTCCTGCACAGCAACAGTTAAAAATGATTGCAGCACTTGCCAAAGCATCAGGTATTGAAGGTATGGTCGGTGGTCAAGCACTGGATATTGCAGCGACTGACAAATTAGTCAATTTAGCTGAGCTCGAACGTATCCATAAATTAAAAACAGGTGCTTTGTTAAATTGTGCAATTACTTTAGGTGCATTATGCGCAGCTGATACAAATCAACAAACATTATTACAATTAAAACAGTTTGGTGATGCAATTGGACTAGCTTTTCAGGTGCAAGACGATATTCTTGACATCGAAGGTGATACCCAAGTCTTAGGTAAACCACAAGGCTCCGATGTTGCAGCAAATAAAGCGACCTACCCTGCTCTACTTGGGCTTACAGGTGCAAAACAAAAAGCACAATCATTACTAAAATGCGCACTCGATGCGTTAGCAGCAATAGATGCTGACACTTCTGAGCTAGAAAACTTGGCAAAATACATTGTTGAACGCGATTATTAATTCTAGGCTCTAGCTTGAGCAAGTAATGATGTACAAAATAACTAAAGAATCAGAGTAATATTACGCTATAATGACCTCTGGTTAGCGAAGGATGTATTAAAAATCATGACACTTGATAGTAGCAAGTATCCATTATTAGGTTTGGTTGACGAACCAGCCCAGTTGCGTGATTTAGCGCAAGACAAATTACCTGCTTTTAGTAATGAGTTACGTGATTACTTACTAAACTCAGTCTCGCAAAGTAGTGGTCACTTAGCATCAGGTTTAGGCACAGTTGAGCTTACTGTAGCGCTTCATTATGTATATAACACCCCTGAAGATCGCTTAGTATGGGATGTAGGCCATCAAGCATACCCACATAAAATTCTCACAGGGCGCCGTGATAAAATGCACACGATCCGCCAAAAAGACGGTTTACATCCGTTTCCATTTCGTGAAGAAAGCCACTACGACACTTTTAGTGTTGGCCATTCAAGCACCTCGATCTCTGCTGCTTTAGGCATGTCAATTGCGGCGCAAAAAGAAGGCAAAGGACGAAAAACAGTAGCGGTTATTGGTGATGGTGCGATTACCGCGGGTATGGCGTTTGAAGCAATGAATCACTTAGGTGATGTTAAATCTGACATGCTGATCATATTAAACGATAACGAAATGTCGATTTCTGAAAATGTCGGTGCACTAACTAATCATTTCGCTCGTATCTTATCAGGCAGTTTTTACACTAACATTCGTGAAGGTAGTAAAAAGCTGCTATCTGGCGTGCCACCAGTAAAAGAATTAGCCAGCCGCATGGAAGAGCACTTAAAAGGCATGGTTATCCCAGGCACCTTTTTTGAAGAGTTAGGCTTAAATTACATTGGCCCAATTGATGGTCATGATGTAAACATGTTGGTTGATACACTGCGCAATATGCGTAACCTAAAAGGGCCGCAGTTACTGCATATCAAAACCCAAAAAGGTAAAGGCTATAAACCAGCAGAAGCAGATCCAATAGGCTATCACGGCGTACCTAAGTTCGACCCTGCGATTTCCAGCCTACCAAAATCAAAACCAGGCGCTGCGACTTTTTCTAAAGTATTTGGCGATTGGTTGTGTGACATGGCAAGTCAAGATGAAAAGCTTATGGCAATCACCCCAGCTATGCGTGAAGGTTCAGGCATGGTGCGTTTTTCAAAAGAATACCCTGAGCAATATTTTGATGTTGCCATTGCCGAGCAACACGCGGTTACTTTAGCCGCAGGTTTTGCCTGCGAAGGCTTAAAACCAGTTGTCGCTATTTATTCAAGCTTTTTACAACGTGCCTACGATCAGCTTATTCACGATGTTGCTCTGCAAAACTTACCCGTGTTATTTGCAATTGACCGTGCTGGTATTGTTGGTGCTGATGGCGAAACTCATCAAGGCGCATACGATTTAAGCTTTATCCGTTGTATCCCCAATATGATTATCATGGCACCGAGTGATACTAATGAATGTCGTCAAATGCTGTACACTGGTTATCGTTGTAACAGCCCTGTTGCAGTTCGTTATCCTCGTGGTAGTGCTGGCACAACTGAAATCTGCGAGCAAATGACTGAGCTTGAAATTGGTAAAGGTCGTGTGATTAAACAAGGTGCTAAAATCGCAGTTTTATCCTTTGGTACTTTACTTGAAAACGCTCAACTGGCAGTCAATGAATTAAATGCCAGCCTCGTTGATATGCGTTTTGTTAAACCTCTTGATAGCGCACTAATCGACACTTTATTAGCCGATCATGACGTCATTGTAACCCTTGAAGATAACGCGATTGTTGGTGGTGCAGGCTCTGCTGTTAATGAATATTTAGCAGCTATAAAAGCAAAAGTAAGCATCCTTAATTTAGGTATTCCTGATGAGTTCATCAAGCATGGAACACAAGAACAAATGCATGATGAAATGGGCTTAGGTGAACAAGGTATCTTAACCTCAATCAAAGCCTTTATAAGCTAACATCCTATTTAATAAAAAAAGGAGCCGCTGGCTCCTTTTTTATTCTCACGTGATTAGAGCTAGCGCATCCACACTTTGATATCTGCTAAACCATTGGCTTGTAATACGCTCAGTTGTTGCTCAACATTATTGGTTTGCTCAAATTCAAAGGCATCTAACTGTTCATCAAAGGTGATGTTTGCAATACCATCGCCACCGCGCTTTTTAACTTGATGTAGCGCGATATCCGCTAAGTTGACAGAGGTTTCCCAACCAATAACCTGACCACCTAATAATGGTAATGGGTAAAATGAAAAGCCAATCGATGCAGTCAAGTTTATACTGTCACCACTGGGTAACTTAAATGTGTGATCAGCAATTACTTTACACAGCTGTGCAACATAACTGTCGATTGCAGTGCGTTTAAAGTCACGTAGCAGTAACAAGAATTCATCACCACTCCAACGGGCAACATAATCGGATCCTTGCGTACGAGAGTTAAGCAATGCAGCCATTTGCTGCAAACAACTATCACCACCAATCGGTCCATAAGCGTCATTAATGCGGCTAAAATTATCAAAATTAATGATTAGCAACACCAAGGATTTCCCCTGCGCTTGTAATGATTGTGAGTTACGCTGGAAGTGCTCTATATCTTTTGGTAGTTGATCAAATAAGAAGCGGCGGCTTCTCAGCCCAGTAAGTTCATCAGAGTGACTCATAAGCTTTAGCTGAGAGTTAACTTGATTAAGCTTATCATTAGCTTGGCGCAGCTCCCCGGTGCGTTCTGTGATTAAACTTTCAAGCGCGGTTTGCTTACGGCGTTCTTGCTTTCTAAATACCCAAAACACTAAATAAAATAATAAAATAAAACTACCAGTGATCAACAGCCGAAAATAAATTGTTTCATCAAACCGTCTTGGTACTACAAATGAATATTCCGTACTTTGCGCTTTTTGCCAACCTTCACCTTGTCGTTTAGCCTCAAGTTGAAACAAAAATGCACCAGGCGGTAAATTGGTATAAATAGCTTCACGGCGGGTATTAGCATAACGCCAATCGCTGTCTAAACCAGTTAAACGATAGCGAAACTCAATACTGGTCGGTGCATAATAGTCTATCGCAGTGTATTTAAGGGTGATATCACGCTCATCGATTTCTAATTCAGGATTACGCCCTAATGCAGCTGTTGCAAGTTTACGTATCCCAGTATTTAAACTCTCAACCTTTGGCTGTAATGGTTTAACGCCAAACAGCTCAATATCTTTAGGGATCTCCACGACCCCCTGTAGGCTCGGATACCACATTGAATTGCCTAACTCCGCCACAGCATCATGGCCAAGGCCGGTACAACACTGGCTGGCCTTACCGTCTAGTTGACGATCGTATGACGAAATAACCTGCTCTACTTTTAAGCTTTCAATATCGTTACTAAACTGCTCAACCGGCATTCGGTAGACACCTTTCATGGTACTAACCCATATGCGCTTGAGCTTTTCATCATAACGTAAACTAAAAATAGAACCGTAAGGTAAGCCATTGGTAGCATCTAACTGACGCCAATGCCCTTGTGTGCTTCGATAAAATAAACCATCATTTAATGAGCCGATTAATATACCAACTCCATCAATGTTTAAGATGCTTGTAACATAAGCACTTTCAAGACTCGTTTGATCGCCAATTTTTTCAATACCACGATCAGTAAAGTAGTAAGCGCCTTTGCTAGTGCCAATTAAACCAAAATTAGCTTCATCAACGACATAAGTAATAAACTTACTGCCTAAAAATGCGTTATAAGCAAATGGGGTTAAACCACCGTAACTAAGCCGATACATACCCCGGCCAGTACCAAGCCAAAAGCCTCCTTTGCTGGAGCGACTAATCGCAAACACCGGGTTATCTTTTAAAGCGCGTCCAGGGACAGTGAACAAGGTGTTGTTTTCATAAATATACACACCACGTCCAGTGGCGATATATAACCGTGAGCCATCAAACTGTAAATCATGCACGGCTGCACGTCCGTATTGATTACTTGGGATTTGATTGATAAAGTTTTTATCTAAATCAAAGTAGCCTACACCACTGCGGTTAGCGACCCATAATCTCCCATCGGGCGCTTGGCTAATGGCCATAACCGCTTCGGTCATTTGTGATATAGCTGAGTGACGTTCTATTCTGCCTTCGTGCGCAAGCCATAATCCTTCACTAAAACTCGCAAGCCAAATATTATTATCATTATCGCGATATAAATCAGCAAACCAAATACTTTGGTCAAGTTGGCTCGGTTCAACCCATTGCCAATCGCCGGAGTTATCTCGAAACAGTAAGCGCCCATAGGTCGAAATCCACAGTGCTCCATTTGAGTCACTCATAAATTTATAAACCGCTGAGTTATTCGCATTGGGCAGTGGAAAAGGCCTTAACTCGTCATCTAAATCTAAAAAGTAAGCACCGAGCTCTGACGCTAAATATAAGTTGCCTTCCAGCCATGCTAAATCGTGAATAATCGTTTGTGCTAAACGCTCAGGTATCGATACCTTAGCAGTTAGTTCTAAACGTAACTTTGCAAAATCAGAGGAGGAATTAGTTAACCGTAGCAAGTATCGTTCATTCACCAGCCAGATCCCTTCTGGCGATAATGCCAGCTGACTGACAGTACCAACAATCTGCTTTACTGAACTGGCACTCATCACAGGGACTAGTAAGTCATGCACTGCGCTGACATTGATCTGATTGCGAGATACAAAGTACAGGCCATTCGCTGCTATCCAAATACTGCCTTTCGCATCTTCGATAACATCGCGTACAGGGCCTTTTACACTAAACTCTTGCGCTGCCATAGTGGTGGGATCGATGACCACAATACCATCTTTAGTACCAATCCATAAATAGCCTTCGCTATCGACTAGTAATTTATTAATGCCGTTACTGGGTAAGAAATTACTATTTAAGGTGTTGTAATTAGTGAATGTATTGCCATCAAAGCGACTGAGGCCAAACTGAGTTCCCAGCCACATATAGCCTTGCTTATCTTGCACGACACTTTTAAGTGACTGCGATGGTAAGCCATTTTGCATATTCCATTGTTTTACAACATAGTCGGTAATTGACGCCTTACTTGGCATACTGCAGAACAGCACAATAATAACCAATAAAAATCGCATCATAACGTCAATACCTCGTTGCAAAACTAAGGTTAAAAGGGCAAATAACCCATTTTAAACAATGCCTGAACACAAATTAAAGAAAATATACCAGCTAAAACATCATCCGCCATAATACCTACACCACCATGAACCCGCTTATCAAGAAAGCGAATAGGACCTGGTTTAGCGATATCAAAAAAACGAAATAACAAAAAACCCACTAACAAAGACTGCCAACTTAATGCAGCTCCGATCATGGTAATGTAAAATCCGGCAACTTCATCCCATACAATCGCGGGATGATCATGTACTCCCAGATCATCAGCGGTTTTGCCACATGCCCATATACCAAAAATACTAATAACCACCGCAAATACAATTTGTAACCACAGCGGGAAATACATAGTAGTAAAAATAAACGGTAGCGCAGCAAAGGTACCAAACGTACCCGGCGCTTTAGGCGCTAACCCTAAACCAAAGCCCAAACCAAAAAATTGATGAGGGCGCTTTAAATTAAATAATGCAGGTTTATTCAAACCGACTCCTTGGTGAAGTGTTCAAAACCAGCATCATCATATGCTAATTTTTCGCCATCGAGCATCAGCTCAACTTCGCCTTCACCACTTTTTATTTGTCCAATGCAGGCTGCATCTACACCATACTGGCGCAATTTCATTTCCAGCATACTTTTATTGCTATCAGGTACCGTAAATAACAACTCATAGTCATCGCCATAATTGAGGATAAACGGCAGTTGTTGATCTCGTTCTAAAGTAGCACGCAATGCATCCGAGGTTGGTATTTTATTCACATCAATACAAGCGCTAACTTGCGACAGAGCTAAAATATGTCCAAGATCTGCCAATAGACCATCTGAGATATCAATCGCTGATGATGCTAAACCGCGTAATACTTGCCCCGCAGCAACACGCGGAGTTGGGTAATCAAATCGTTGATTAACGTACCTTAAGTGCTCTGGAGCAATCTTAATATCTTGCTTACGAGCTTCAATCGCAAGCCCGGCATCACCTAGCGGCCCTGTAACATAAACCCAGTCACCTACTTTAGCACCGCTTCGGCGCAGTGCTTTACCTGCAGGCACTGTACCTTTAGCACAAATAGTAATTGTTAACGGCCCTTGCGTGGTATCGCCACCAATGATTTGAACATTAAAATACTCTGCGATTTCATGCATGCCTTCGGTGAATTCTTCCAGCCACTCAACATCAATATTTGGCAACGTTAAAGCAACCGAAACCCACGTAGGCTCAGCCCCCATAGCAGCTAAATCACTTAAGTTTACGGCAAGAGCACGATGGCCTAATGCACGCGGATCGATATCATCAAAAAAATGTACGCCTGCTACCAGTGTATCGGTGGTAATCGCTAACTGACAATTTTCAGGAACAGTAACCAATGCACAATCGTCACCAATCCCTAAATTAACATCGCGACGAGTTATGCCACGACCTTTAAAGTAGCGATTTATTAATTCAAATTCCTTCATACACAAAAAAGCCGGCCTATGCCGGCTCTCCTTTTACGGTCGCATTACTTACGTAAATGCTTTACCGCTTTATCAAGTACACCATTAACAAATTTATGGCTGTCTTCAGCGCCAAATATCTTAGCAAGCTCAATACCTTCGTTGATAGCAACCTTATAAGGTACATCTTCACGGAATTTCAGCTCATAGCTGCTTAAACGTAAAATAGCGCGTTCAACTTGGTCTAACTCGTTAAATGGACGAGTTAAATGTGGCGATACTGCTTCGTCTAGTTGCTTATGATTTATAGCAACACCACGCGAAAGATCTTTAAAGTATTCAACATCAATTTTAGTCACATCGTTTTCGATCAACATTTGTTGTTCGATATCGGCAATGGCATTGCCACTTAATTGCCAAGAATAAACGGCTTGAAGTGCTAAGATACGTGCTTTACGTCTTGCTGCTGGTTTCACAAAAATTCCTTAAACTTAAATTTTATCTAACACATTAACCATTTCAAGTGCGCCTAAAGCAGCTTCGCCGCCTTTGTTGCCCATCTTAGTGCCAGCGCGTTCAATCGCTTGCTCAATGCTTTCAGTGGTTAATACGCCAAATGCAATCGGGATATCATACTCAAGCGACACTTGCGCTAAGCCTTTATTTGATTCGCCAGCGACAAGATCAAAATGTGGTGTACCACCTCTGATCACAACGCCTAAAGCGATGATTGCATCATACTCTTTTTTTGCTGCAACGCGTTTCGCCGCTAAAGGTAATTCTACCGCACCTGGTACATAAACTACGGTAATATCATCATCAGATACACCACCAGTACGTTTTAATTCATCAACAGCACCAGCTAATAGGCTGCTACCAATAAAGTCATTAAAACGAGAAATAACGATAGCGAATTTCTTGCCAGGAGCGTATTTATTACCTTCAATAATTTTCATTCGATAACCCTAAAAAATAAGTTCAAGCGGTTGCGATTGCGCAAAAATTGCTGCGCATCATACCATATAAATAAAATAATAGCCTAGTTTAAGCGTTGTGCTTATTGTGGCTCTACGTAGTCAACCACTTCTAAGTGAAAGCCCGATAACGCATGGTACTTTTTAGGTAAGCTCATCAAACGCATTTTTTCAATGCCCAAGTCAGCTAAAATTTGTGACCCTACGCCTACGGTGCGTGAAGTACCTTGGAATTTACGATGCGCTACCGTCTCACCAGCATCTTCTGCAGCAAACGCTTTGACTGTCGCTTCTAGTTCTTCGGTGCATTCTTGCTTACCTAGAATAACTAACACACCTTGATGCTTTGCAATATAAGCCATGGCATCTGACAAGCCCCAGCTTCTATCGGCACTGCGATCAGATAACAAAATATCATTGAAGGTACTTTTTAAATGAACCCGTACTAAGGTTGGTTCATTCGTTTTAACCTCACCATTTAACAGCGCATAATGTAACTGGCCGTCAATGGTATCTTTATAAGTAACTAAATCAAACTCACCATGTACGGTTGGCAACTTACATTTTGCCACTTGCTCAATGGTGGTTTCATTCATGTTACGGTATTCAATTAAATCAGCAATAGTGCCAATTTTGATATTATGTTGCTCAGCAAATACTTCTAAATCAGGACGACGCGCCATGGTGCCATCAGCATTAAGAATTTCCACAATTACTGATGAAGGCTCTAAACCGGCTAAGCGGGCTAAATCACAACCGGCTTCAGTGTGACCGGCACGCGTTAATACGCCACCTGGTTGTGCCATAATAGGAAAGATATGCCCAGGTTGAACGATATCACTTGGTACAGCACCTTTGGCAATCGCAGCTTGCACAGTACGAGCGCGATCTGCAGCAGAAATTCCCGTAGTCACACCTTTCGATGCTTCAATCGACATCGTAAAGTTAGTCGAAAATGCCGCACCATTGTTTTTTACCATTAATGGTAAATCAAGTTGCTCACAGCGCTCTTGAGTCATTGTTAGGCAAATTAAGCCGCGACCATGAGTGGCCATAAAATTGATCGCTTCAGCACTAATGTGCTCGGCTGCGATAATTAAATCGCCTTCATTTTCTCTGTCTTCATCATCCATTAAAATAACCATTTTACCGGCTTTAATGTCATCAATAATTTCTTGTGCGCTGTGTAAATTCATAATCTGCTCGTGTAAGTTGTGGAGTGCGTTTATTTAATAAAACCGGCTTGGGCGAGTAAACTCATCGAAATATCTGAACTAGCTGGCTGCTCTGCCCCTTTGATCAAACGCTCTAAATAACGCGCGATTTGATCTACTTCTAAGTTCACTTGCGTGCCTACTTTAAAATCAGCAATAGTTGTTTGCTCACTAGTGTGCGGCACAATTGTCAGTTTAAATTTATTATCTGCTACTGCATTTACTGTTAGGCTAATACCATCAATGCATACCGAGCCTTTATAAGGAATATATTTCATTAGTTGTACATCGGTGCTTAACCAGTACTCAACGGCACGCGCATTAGGCGTAATTGCGGTAATAGTCGCGATGCCATCAACATGCCCTGAAACTAAGTGACCACCTAAACGAGATACTGGCTGCATGGCTTTCTCAAGGTTTACAGTTTGCCCTTGTTTATAGTGAGCAAATCCCGTTAAACTAATCGTCTCATTTGATAAGTCAGCGCTAAATCCATCACTGTGCTTGGCCACAACCGTTAAGCAAACCCCATTAGTTGCAATGCTATCGCCTAAATTTACATCGGCCATATCAAGGTTATTACTTTTAATGCGGATAGCTAAATCGCCTTGCTTTTGTTGTAACTCGCTAATAGTGCCCGTTGCTTCGATGATCCCAGTAAACATAGTGGTTACTCTTTAGTTATTTGGTTTAGATGAGGCTTTGCGTGGTGTCGCCGTGATACGAATATCGTCACCGATACACACACACTCATTAATTGATAAATTAACAACGTCCTGCATACTTGTCAGCTCTGTAAAGTTTAGTAAGCTTTTGCCGTCATTCCCTAACAACTTCGGCGCCAGATAAACAATATATTCATCAATTAAATTACATTCAGTCATTTGGCCCGCTAAGGTTGCCCCTGCCTCTAACCAAATATGATTAAACTGTTGCTGCGCTAGAAGTTTCATGGCAGCCACTAAATCAACTTTATTATTTTTTTCTGGTACTACAATATGGCTTACGTAATGAGGCCATTGCTGTGATTTATCAAGTTCAGTGGTAAGAATAATTACTTCACTGGCAATGCTAAATAATGCTAGCTCAGGTGTTAAACGATTTTGTGAATCAATAATAATACGTACAGGTTGGCGTACAGGTAATTGCGTTGGTAACGGCTCTAGCAGCTCATCAACACGAACATTGAGTTTTGCATTATCAACTAATACTGTGTCCGCACCGGTTAAAATAGCGCAGCTTTGTGCGCGCTGTAGTTGCACATCTTGGCGAGCCTTAGGGCCCGTTATCCACTTACTTTGACCGTTTTTAAGTGCCGTTTTACCATCAAGGCTTGCGGCCATTTTGCAGGTAATAAATGGCATACCTTGCTCCATGCGCTTTAAAAAGCCACGGTTTAACAGCCTTGCTTGTTGTTCTAACAAACCTGACGCAACCTCAATGCCCGCGTCCGCTAAAATAGCTAAACCTTTACCGGCTACCTGCGGGTTTGGATCAACCATAGCAGCAATTACTTTTACCACGCCAGCAGCTTTTAAACCTTCGGCACACGGCGGTGTGCGACCAAAATGGCTACAAGGTTCAAGCGTGACATAAGCAGTTGCACCAAAGGCTTGGCTACCCGCCATTGCTAATGCATTCACTTCAGCATGGCCTTGGCCGGCAACTTGATGAAAACCTTCACCAACAATAACGTCATTTTTTACTAATACACAGCCAACGTTTGGGTTTGGGGTGGTAGTAAAGCGTCCTTGTTTGGCAAGCTCAATCGCTCGGGTCATATAAGAGAAATCTTGTTCGCTAAACTGATATTGGTTCATATCACTCTCCCAAACGGGCAATTTCTTCACCAAATTCACGAATATCTTCGAATGAACGGTATACCGATGCAAATCTGACGTAAGCGACTTTATCGAGTTTTTTCAACGCTTCCATAATGCATTCGCCAATCAGGTGACTGGAAATCTCACGCTCGCCGGTGGCACGTAATTGCGATTTAATAATATTGACCACTTCATCAACTTGCTCGGTACTGACGGGGCGTTTTTCTAATGCGCGGTGTAGACCATTAAGGAGTTTATCTTCATTGAAAGGTTCACGGCTACCGTCTTGTTTGATCACCCGAGGCATTACAAGTTCTGCGCCTTCAAAGGTAGTAAAGCGTTCATGACATTCATTGCATTCACGGCGTCGCCTTACTTGGTGGCCACCTCCCACTAAACGCGAGTCAATCACTTTGGTATCTTTTGCGGTGCAAAATGGACAATGCATAGGTATCAGCTTCCGTTAAAAACAAAAAAGGCCGCTTTTAGGCGGCCTTTATAATAGCAAAAAACTAAGCTATTGTGATCTAAATTACTGTTTGTAACTCAATTAAGCGTAAACAGGTAATTTTTTACAGATTGCTTTAACTTTCTCTTTTACTTGTGCTTGTACTGACTCATCGTTGATGTTGTCTAGTACGTCACAGATCCAGCCAGCAAGCTCTTTAGACTCAGCTTCTTTAAAACCACGGCGTGTGATTGCCGGTGAACCAATACGTAAACCAGACGTTACAAACGGTGAACGTGGGTCATTTGGTACTGAGTTTTTATTTACGGTGATATTAGCATTACCTAAAGCCGCATCTGCGTCTTTACCAGTGATGTCTTTATCAATTAGATCAAGTAAGAACAAGTGGTTTTCTGTTTTATCAGATACGATCTTATAACCGCGCTCTTGCATTACTGCAACCATAGCTTTAGCATTTTTCACAACTTGAGTTTGGTATACTTTAAACTCTGGTTGTAATGCTTCTTTAAATGCCACTGCTTTGGCAGCGATAATGTGACATAAAGGACCACCTTGACCACCAGGGAATACTGCACTGTTAAGCTTTTTATAAATAGCTTCGTCGCCACAAGCAGAAATAATCAAACCACCACGAGGGCCGGCTAATGTCTTATGCGTAGTTGTAGTAACAACGTGTGCATGTGGTACTGGGCTTGGGTAAACACCAGCAGCAATAAGACCTGCAACGTGAGCCATATCAACAAACAAGTAAGCGCCTACTTTGTCAGCGATTTCACGGAATTTAGCCCAATCAACAATACCTGAGTATGCTGAGAAACCACCGATGATCATTTTTGGTTTGTGCTCAAGTGCAAGTGCTTCAACTTGTGCGTAATCAATCTCGCCAGTCGCTTCGTCAAGTCCGTATTGGATTGCGTTATAAAGCTTACCAGAGAAGCTTACATGTGATCCATGCGTTAAGTGACCACCATGAGCTAAGCTCATACCTAACACTGTATCGCCAGCATCTAATAAAGCTAAGAACACAGCAGCATTTGCTTGTGAACCTGCGTGAGGCTGAACGTTAGCATAATCTGAACCAAACAATTCGTTGGCACGGTCAATCGCTAGTTGTTCAACCACGTCAACATGCTCACAACCACCGTAGTAACGCTTGCCCGGATAACCTTCAGCATATTTGTTTGTTAGCTGTGAACCCTGCGCTTCTAGTACGCGTGGGCTACAGTAGTTCTCAGATGCGATAAGCTCGATGTGTTCTTCTTGGCGAGCAGTCTCTTTAGTGATTGCTTCAAATAACTCTGGATCGAAATCCGAAATATTCATGCTACGTTCTAACATGGGGGCTCCTAGGGCAACGTGTATGGTATTTTGAAGGCTGAATTATACGCTGAAAACGTCAATTTGCCTATGGTGTAAAGATGAACATATTTAAACAGGGATTGAATTTAATTCACAGTGTTTTTGTAATGATATTTTTTTATTAAAGCATCAGAAATTTTAATGAATAAAAGCAAATAACATTTACATTATTTATACCTTAATCTGTTGCATTCGCGATTGTTTACACTATTATGATACCAATGTAATCATGGATGATGAACTAATTTACTATGCTAGCTAAACCTATCTACGAATCAATTCCTTATTGTTATATCATTGTTGGCGGACTTTGCATTTTACTTTTCAGCACTGTTTTACCAACAGCCATTGGTATTTTTTTATTCTTCAATGGTGCCAACATTTGGCGATTACGCTCAAATTCACGGCGTAAAGATCATAAAGTAAATCGCATTAAAGTTAACAAACACTTTTATTATTATGAATTTAAACCATTTATTTTATTTATGTGCGGATTACTCCTAATCCATTGGGTAGCGAATGAATTAGTTATACTTGCAGGGATTATGATCTGCCTTATAGCCATTTTAATTTTTTGTTTACGAGTGCTAAACCGCCGTTCACGTTCAATAGTTTAATTTTCCATTACTGCTATTAAGTACAATTTAAAGCAATAAAAAACGACATTGCTTTCACATATGCCGTTTATTTTTAGTTTTACTGAGCGGGTAAAAACTAACCTAGTTTAGCTAATAATATTTCACGCAGGATATCGTAATCATCTGCGATATCTTCGGCTAAGCATGGTTTAGCTAATGCATCAGCTAGTGGTTTTGGCATTTCAAGTTCAATATTTAAAATCTCTTCAACACTTTCTTTAAACTTAGCCGGATGCGCTGTTGCCAGAAAAATACCAGCAGAATCAGTTGCTAAGTTAGCTTTTAGGCCCTGATAAGCAATCGCTGTATGTGGTTCAGCAACATAGCCTGTTTGATGAATTTTTTTCATCACTGCTTGGGTATCATTTTCATCAACACTAGTTGAATAAAAATCATCATAACTAAACCATTTGTTATCAAGCATGGTTTGTACACGTGGCCAATTATTAGGTTTACTCACATCCATGGCATTAGACAATGACTCGATTGTGGCATTAGGCGCCCAGTTTTTATCAAGGATAAAGCGCGGTACAGTGTCATTTTGATTGGTTGTAGCGCTAAGTTTAGCGACCGGTAAACCAATCACCGCACCGATCATCGCCGCACATACATTACCAAAGTTACCACTAGGTATTGAGATATGTGCTTTGGCGCGCTGCTCTTTTGGTAATTGCGCTATTGCTTCAAAGTAATAACATACTTGTGCAACAAGGCGACTTATATTGATAGAATTAGCTGAATTTAAACCTAAGCGAGATTTAACTTCATCATCTAAAAAGGCATTTTTAACCATCGCTTGGCAATCATCAAAGCTACCATCTACAGCGTAGCAATGGATATTATTACCCAAAGTAGTAAACAATTTTTGCTGTGCTAATGAGATTTTACCTTTTGGATACAGGATAACCACATCAATATTTGGCTTGTTATAGAACGCATGCGCAACAGCTGCCCCAGTGTCCCCTGAGGTTGCTGTGAGTATTGTGGTTTTTTCACCTTGGCTAAATTGTGCCAAGCACTCAGCCATAAAGCGACCGCCAAAGTCTTTGAATGCAAGCGTTGGCCCATGGAACAACTCTAAACAATAAATATTGTCTTCAACTTCAACTAATTTAACAGGAAAGTTAAAGGCATTTTGCACCATTTGTGCAACCGTATCAGCAGGTAATTCATCACCAATCAAATGCGATAAAATCTTACTGCTACGAGTAACAAAGTCCATATCGAGTAAACTATCAACATCAGCTAAAGGCGCGAGCGATTCAGGGAAAAATACTCCTTGATTACGTCCTAAACCTGTTTTAACCGCTTCAACAAACGACACTTTTTGAGAATCATCTTTTAAATTATGTAATTGCATTATTAGTTCCTTAAATTCTTATAGCTGACGCGTGCCGACGTTATCGAGTTTACAAATGTGGCAGAAGCCTTGCTCATTAATATAGTTTTGTTCAAGCCACTGTGCGCATTGCTGTGCAGCTTCAAGCGTTTTGCACACGGTAAATAATGTAGGACCAGCACCTGAGATACTGACAATCTCAGCACCAAACTCTGGCAGCGCCGCTTTAGCTTCACTAAAACCGTTGATCAGTGGCGCACGATGCGGCTCCGCTATTTCATCACTCATGATGGAGAGTGCTTCATCAAATCGGCTAGTTAACAATAAAGTACTAAACGCTGATAAGCGCTGCGCAAATTCAACGCTCGCATGCATACTTAGCTGTTTTGGTAACACTGAACGCGCTTTAGCGGTATTAAGTGAAAAACCAGGAAAAGCCGCTACGTAATACCAACGCTCATCAACCGGTAAAGCAATTGATTTATTTGGAATTAAATCACCAGTAAGCTGCAAACCACCCAAGTAACACGGAGTGATATTGTCGTAATGACGACCGCCACTGACAATCGCTTCAAAATCAGCCATTAATTCAATTAACTGCACTTGGCTCAGTGCAGTACCTGCAAACTGATCCAGCGCCGCAAATGTGGCTACTACAGAGCAAGCACTTGAACCAAGACCCGAGCCAATTGGTAAGTTCTTTTTTAATTCCAGTTTAACGCTTGGCATGGTTGGCGCTACATGTTCACGAAAATGCACTAAACACTGATACGCTAAATTTTCACTGGCATCGCTTGGTAGTTTATCTGCGTAATCCCCAGAGCATATAAATTCGTCAAGCTCGCTAGAACTTACCGCAACAACATCACCTAATAACGTGCCATCAATAGGAGCAAGCGCAGCACCTAAGGCATCAAAACCAACTGCAAAATTACCGATTGAGGCTGGAGCATATACTTCGATCATTATACTCTCCTAGCGCGATAACGTTTTTAAAATGTCAGCAAATACCCCGGCCGCAGTCACTGCTGAGCCGGCACCATAACCACGAATAACAAATGGACGTGGTTGATAGTATGCACTCAAAATTGCTAAGGCATTTTCGCCGTCACGAATAACAGCCAGAGCATGCTTTTCATCTACCGCTTCAATACCTACTTTGCAGTGGCCTTGTTTGATAGTACCAACATAACGCAACACTTTGCCTTCACTTGCAGCACTTTGAATACGGTCATTAAACGCAGCATCTAAACTTGGCAATTTAGCCATAAATTCGTCAACGTTATCACCTTGGGCAAAACCCAAAGGAAGCACTGATTCAACTTCGATATCGCTCAACTCTAATTTCATACCTGCTTCGCGGGCAATAATTAATAACTTACGCGCGACATCAGTGCCCGATAAATCATCACGTGGATCTGGCTCAGTAAAACCACTCTCTTTTGCTTTAATGGTTGCCTCAGACAGTGATAAACCATCTTGCAATGCGCCAAACATATATGACAATGAACCGGATAAAATTCCGCTAAATTCAAGTAACTCATCGCCAGCACCAAACAGTGACTGTAAGTTATCGATTACTGGAAGACCTGCACCGACATTTGTTTCGTATAAAAACTTACGATTATTTTTTTGCGTTGCTGTAATTAAATCTTGGTAATAAGCATATGAACTTGTATTGGCTTTTTTATTTGCAGCCACAACGTGGAAACCGGCATTCAAAAAGTCTACATACTGAGCCGCTAAAGCATCTGAAGACGTACAATCAACCAGCACTGGATTGATTAAATGATTTTGCCTAACAAATTGTTCAACCAGTTTGAGGTCAAACGGTTGTTCTGATGCTGCCAACTTTTGCTGCCAATCGTCAAAAGCAATTCCTTCGCTATCAAGATGTAATTGACGTGAATTAGCAACACCATACAAGTTTAGTTTGATATTACGTTTTTCAAGCCATGCTTGCTGACGCTCTAACTGCTTAATAAGTTCTTGGCCAACTAAACCACAGCCTAATAAAAATACATCAATTGATGGGATATGAGTGAAGAAATTTTCGTGACACACTTTTACAGCATCATTACACAGCTCGCCGTCAATCACTGCTGAAATTGCACTTTCAGTTGAATCCTGAGCAATAGCGACAATGTTAACTTGTGCTTGGGCAAGTGATGCGAAAAATTTAGCAGCTAAGCCTTTATGAGCGCGCATATTATCACCCACTAAAGTAACGATTGCTAAATTACGCTGCACTTGTACAGGTTCAATTAGTCCCGCCTGTGATTCAAGCTCAAACGCAGTTTGCAATGCCTCAAGAGCCAATGGCAAATCTGATTCATGGACACAGAAGCTGATACTAAATTCACATGACGATTGAGTGATCAGTACAATCGAAACATTATCGTGAGCAAGGGCATTAAAAACTTTTGATGCCATGCCTACTTTACCTTTCATGCCGGGGCCTGAAACCGTTAGCATCGCAAGATTTTGTAAACTAGATAACGCTTTTACCGGCTCCGATGACACATTATCATTACTGATCAGTGATCCTTGTGCATCCGGATTATGGGTATTTTTAATTTCACACGGCACGCCAGCTTTAGCGCACGGTAGAATTGTTTTAGGATGGAGAACTTTGGCACCAAAGTAAGAAAGCTCCATCGCTTCTTTATATGATAAAAAATCAACTTTAGTGGCTTTTTTGATATAACGCGGATCAGCACTGTACACACCATCAACGTCAGTCCAAATTTGACATACTTCAGCTTCTAAACACGCTGCGGCAATTGCGGCTGAATAATCTGAGCCATTACGTCCCAGTGTAGTTAGCTGGCCTTGTTCGTTGCTAGCTGTAAAGCCAGGCATAATATAAATAGTCGCAGGATTAGCTTTTAAAGCCGTTTGAAAACGAATTTTACTCGCCACTAGATCAGCTTCTGCATCAATATGACCATTAGTTGATGCAATACAATCGGTTGCTTCGAGGTAGTGGGCGTTATGTGAGCTTAATAGACACTGCATCAGTGATACACTGATGCGCTCACCAAAACTAATAACATAAGCACGCACTTGATCTGGACAACATTGGATGAGTTTGACACCCGCTAGCTTATTTTGCAGTTCGTTTAAATCAGGCCAGTTTTGAACACTACCATATTCAGCTTCAACGGCTGCTTTTAAGCTTTGGCAACGCTCAATTAATGCGTCCCACTGTGTATCATAATCAAGTCCTTGTTCAGCAGCGCTTGCCAGTGCAACCAATGAATCGGTCATGCCACCTGGAGCGGATAGCACCAATAACATTTCGTCTTTTAATTGTGCTTTAACTAACTGTGCTACCTGTTGTAGGCAGGCAAAGTCAGCAAGTGACGACCCACCAAATTTTAATACTCGCATTTTTTATGTTTCCTCATCCCATAAAACGAAAAAAGGCCTGTGTTCGTTGTGAACACAGGCCTTTAAATTTGTTGCACCGACCTATGCCACTATCCAGTAAGAATGGTGGTTGTAATAATAATGGTCAATGCGTGATTATTTGTTTTCATAGCCCTTAGACTGCCTTAAACAGGGCTATTCTGTCAACCCCAAATAAAAAGATAAATTATGCCTTTTGATTATAAAGAAATCTAATGAATGCCAAATTTATGCAGTATTTCATTTAATCTTGTTTTATCTATCGGCTTATCAACGAAGGCTATAGCTCCCAACTTAGCGACGCGTTGTTTCATTTCAAGTTGAATATCTGCCGAAATTACCAGCACAAAGCATTCAATTTTTTGTGCTTTAATACCTTCAAGAACTTGTACTCCATCAACTTCGGGCATAGTTAAGTCAAGACACAGTAAATCGAAGTTATGTATATGCATTAACTCTAACGCTTCACGGCCATTTTTTGCTTGCATAATATCTGCTGAGATACACTCATTTAAACAGCGTATAACTTGTTTGCGTGCTACTGTTGAATCATCACACACCAGTACGGAAAAATTCATAATATAGACAACTAAAAATACGGATAATAGATTACTGAGCAGACAACTTATCACTCAATAAATAACGATGTTGTAGTAATGTTGTGATTTTATAACACAAAAATTTAACAGCGATAAGCTTAAGTTTTTGCTAAAAAAAGAAAAATTAACAATGTTTGTACTGTTAAATAAGATTATTTTATTTATTTTTAAACATTTATTAGCTAACTTTAATACTGAGTGTACTCGTTGCTAGGGTATTAATTAAGCTTTGTAAAAAAAATAAAGGAGCTATAGGCCACCGATGCTACAAAAAAGCCTATCAAAAAAGCTACTTACCAGCGTGTTATCCGTCTACTTTTTATTAACTTTTGTAGTCACGTGCGGGCAAGTTATTGCAGAATATGTAAACACGAAAGATTATATACGTGACGAACTGACGACCTTACAAAAAACATTTAGTCGTAGTTTAACCCGTGCTATTTGGGAGCTAAACACTAAACAAACCATCACCACAGCAGAAGGCTTATTAGCAATTCCAATGATTGAGGGTATTATTGTACGTGATGATAGCGGCGAGATAATCTCACAATTAGGTCGCTCACTCGATATTCGCGAGCTATATAGCCAACAATTAGTACAAGAAGAAGCGATTATCGAAGATACTCCATCTGGCTTATTCGGTTATACCTTTCCATTGATCTTTGAATTTTCTGGCCGCGCCACCCAAGTTGGTGATGTCACGCTATTTTCGAGCCGAGAAGTGGTATTTAGTCGCATTATGATCTCAATTTATTTTTTAATTGGCAATGCGATGATCAAAACTACATTTTTAATCATCTTATTCTTAATGGCATTTAGAAAACTACTCACTGAACCTCTAGCACAACTAACAGAGCAAATTGAAGATCTTCAATTAGATGACCTCGAAGGTCAACATATCGAAATTGAAACAACTGAGCACAACGAATTAAAAGTAATGGAACAATCATTCAATAAGTTGATCGATAAAGTTGTGCAATACCGCAAAGAGCTTGAACAAACTCAAAAAGCATTGATAATAAGTAACGAAAAGCTCGATCAGCAAAATCTACAACTTGAACAAGAAGTGGCACGTAAAACATCAAATTTAAGTCAAGCTATGATGGATTTACAGCAACAAAAATACGAGTTGGAAAAACAAAAACTAACGCTCACCGAAGAAGTTGATTTGCGTCGCCATACTGAGCAAGAGCTACTAACTAAACAAACTGAAATGCAACGTTATGTTGATGAACTCAATATGGCGCAAGAGCGTTTAGTCAGCTCAGAAAAAATGGCCGCTTTGGGTGGTTTAGTTGCCGGTATTACCCACGATATCAATACCCCGGTCGGTATAGGGGTTACTGCCACATCCTTTTTGCAAGAGCGTTTAATACAAATTGAAAACGCTTACAAAGAGAAAACACTCTCGCCTAAAGCACTTGAGGAGTTTATTAATGATGCCAAACAAAGTACTAGCCTATTAACCACTAACCTAGACCGTGCTTCAGAGCTGGTTGCCAGCTTTAAGCAAATTGCGGTTGATCAAGCCAGTGAAGCTGTGCGAACTATCAACCTAAAAGAATATCTAGGTGAAATTATTCGCTCATTACACCCTAAGATAAAAAATACCAGTCATCATATTAATTTAGATTGCCCGGTAGATTTAACCTTAAATCTACCTGCTGGTGCTATCAGTCAAATTTTTACCAATTTGATTATGAATTCATTGATCCACGGATTCGATGGTGTCAGCAATGGCATTATAGACATTGCTATTAAAGATGAAGATGACCAAGTGATTATCGACTTTAAAGATAATGGCAATGGCGTTACCGAACAGCAACTTGAAAAACTGTTTGATCCGTTTTTTACGACTAAACGCGATCAAGGCGGCAGTGGTCTGGGCACACACATTACTTTCAATTTGGTCAAGCAAACCTTGAGCGGCGAAATCGATGCGACAAGCTCACCGGGGAACGGCTTGCATTATCATATTAGTTTCCCTAAAGACATGCCAAAACCTTTGTCTATATTTAATAACTAATGCGCCGAGACTGTTTGCCTAACACTTTGCTTAATTGCTAAACGTTTGGCCAATCAGTCATTTGCGCATCAGCTTTTTATTGTTATGATTGGGTAAATTTACCGAATGGATCAATCTCCCTATGTGGTTTAGTAACCTTATTTGTTACCGCTTTAAGCAAGACGTGTCGTACACCCAAGAAGACTTTGAGAAAGCCTTAGAGCAAGATTTATTTCGCCCTTGCGGTAGTCAAGATTTAAGTACATTTGGCTGGACCAAAGCCTTTGGTAAACATGGTGATACCCTTTCCCATTTCTCGCAAAAGAGTATTTTGGTTTGTGCTAAACGTGAAGAAAAAGTACTTCCTGCATCCGTTATCAACGATATGGTTGCTGAAAAAATAGAACTTATCGAAGCAGAAGAAAATCGCCCTGTTAAGAAAAAAGAAAAAGACGAGCTCAAAGAAAATATCCTCCATAGCTTATTACCGCAAGCCTTTAAAAAGTCGAGTTTACAGTTTGCCTTTATTGACCAAGAAAATGGCTGGGTAGTCGTCAACAGTGGTAGCTTTAATAAAGCAGAAGAGTTACTAGCACTACTTCGCAAATCACTAGGTACATTGCCGGTAGTTCCTGCATTTGCAAACTATGACTTAGATGTGTTTTTAACGGACTGGTTAACTAACTTCAGTACACCTGAGGGCTTTGCTATTGGCTCTGACGCAGAGCTTGAAGAAGCAGACGATAGCGGTGCTCAAGTTAAGCTTAAAGGCCATGATTTAGCCTGTGATGAAGTTAAATCGCACCTTGAAAGCGGTAAGCGAGTAACAAAACTTGCACTAGATTGGCAAGAGCGCCTGAAGTTCATGCTGCAAAATGATGGCTCTATTAAGCGCTTAAGCTACTCTGAAACATTAAAAGAAGAAAACGCCGACATCCCTAAAGAAGATATGTTGGTCAAACTTGATGCTGACTTTATTCTCGCCTCTGAAGAAATTAAACTAATGCTAGAAGAACTTACGGCTGGTTTAGGTGACGTGGAAGATTTAGCCTAAATTTTGACTAAGTTTTAAATACTAAAAAAGCGCCCTATTGGCGCTTTTTTTAACTGACGAATTAACTTAACTAAATACCGATTTCACATCATCGAGCATATCGTTATATTCATCACTTGAGAAGATATCAAGTGATGGGATCACACCTTTATCAATATAAGTTTGTAATGCTGCAGACTTATCTGAAACTTGTAAAATACCTTCCATAATCGCGCCAATACGAATGAAATCAACATAGCTAATATGCTCTGGGCGATAGTTAGGATTGGCCCAGCTTTCTGCTACTTCAACAAATTCATCAGTAAACTCCCAAGCACGCATGATGGCTCCCCCTACTTTACCGCTAAGCTTTTGAATCGCATGCGCTAAAAAGCTTGGATTGGCAAATACTTCCGGGTGACGTTCCGCTTCAGTCAAAATAGGCAATACACCAATATTATAAACTAGTGATGCCAGTGTAATGGTGTCACGATTCAATGAGGTCTGCTTGTTTTTCTTAAGGAAAAACTCCATCACAGTAATTGAGTGACATGCTACTTTTAAGGTCTTCTGCCATGCCTTATCCATGTAACCTTTGATCAGCTCATTATTTGAAACAAACAGTTGCTCCATCGCCATTGCTGTTGCGATATTTTTGATTTGACGCAGACCAATACGCGTTACCGCTTGATTTATATTAGAAACTTTAACTGTTCGCCCCATAAAAGCACTATTTGCGACTTTTATCATCCGTGCTGCTAATGCCGGATCATGAGAGATCACATCAGCCATTTGCGCTAAGTTTACATCTGGATTATCGGCAGCTTGACGTACACGAACCGCAACCTCAGGCAAGGTGGGTAAAACTAACGTGTCATTATTTATACGATCAACCAAAATGGTCAGTAGTGCGTTTTCTGTTGACATAAATGTGCCATCCTTTTGTATTGATTTGTTAATACACCCAAACCATGGAATGTTTATTTTTTATAAATACAGTATTGTCTAAGTTACCGCTAAAGTTAAGAAAATTACAGAAATTATATTAGTTTATTTTTCTACTACAGTTTATATCCCTTCGCTAAGACCATCACAACACAGGAAACTTGCTATTTACGCATAAGATTTGCTTTAATGCTGGCATAACAAGGAAGCGAAATACCCTCTCAAGGGTATCTATAATTAAACTTACTTTTTAACAGGCAATATAATGACTCTCAATAAAATTAGCCAAGCACTTATTCTCACCGGTGCCGTTTTTCTTAGTGCATGTTCAGATCAAGCCAGCGCACCTAAAGCGTCAACTGACGCAGCAGCCTCAATTAAGCAAGTACAAGATAGCGGCCCACAACTTGTTAACGCTGACACTAGTCGCCTTGATATCTATACCGATTTTAGTTTAACGACTGATTTATCACATTTAAGCGACAACCAAAAAGCGTTAATAGCAAAACTTATTGATGCGTCTAAAATTATGGATGATCTATTCTGGCGCCAAGCATTTGGTGAAGATAAAGCGGCATTTTTAGCCAAAATCAATGATCCTAAAGTACAAAAATTTGCCGATATTAACTATGGACCATGGGATAGATTAAATGGCGATCAAGTCTTTTTGTCAGGCTATGAAGATAAAACAGCCGGAGCTCAATTTTATCCAGCCGATATCACTAAAGAAGAGCTAAACAAGGCTGACGTAGCAGATAAAAATGGCCTGTATTCAGTCATTAAGCGAGATGAGCAAGGCAAGCTATATAGCGTTGCCTATTCGGTTGAATATGCTCAAGCCCTTGAAAAAGCGGCTAACTTATTACGTGAGGCGAGCAAGCTTGCCGATGATAAAGAGTTTGCTAGTTACCTGAATTTACGTGCAGATGCACTACAAAACGATGATTATCAAGCATCAGACTTTGCTTGGATGGACATGAAGAACAACCCCATCGATATCGTTATTGGTCCAATCGAAACCTATGAAGATCAATTGTTCGGCTCTCGCGCAGCCTTCGAATCGTATGTATTAGTGAAAGATTTAGCATGGTCAGAGCGCCTTGCTAAATTTGCAGCATTTTTACCAGAGCTACAAAAAGGCCTCCCTGTTGATGGCAAATACAAACAAGAAGTGCCTGGCTCTGATGCGGACTTAAATGCATATGATGTTGTTTACTACGCAGGCCATTCTAATGCTGGCAGTAAAACTATTGCTATTAACTTACCAAATGACGAACAAGTACAACTTGAAAAAGGCACTCGCCGTTTACAACTGAAAAATGCTATGCGCGCTAAGTTTGATAAAATATTGGTGCCAATTGCTGAGCAGTTAATTGTTCCTGAGCAACGTAAACACATTACTTTCGATGCATTTTTTGCCAATACCATGTTCCATGAAGTCGCTCATGGTTTAGGGATAAAAAATACTATCACAGGTAAAGGCACTGTTCGTCAGTCTTTACAAGAACATGCCAGTGCTTTAGAAGAAGGCAAAGCCGATATCTTAGGCTTGTACATGGTTGAGCAGTTACTCAAAAAAGGTGAGATCACTGAGGGAACACTTGAAGATTATTACATCACTTTTATGGCCGGTATTTTCCGCTCAGTGCGTTTTGGCGCATCAAGTGCCCATGGTAAAGCAAATATGATCCGCTTTAACTTTTTCGCAGAAGAAGGTGCATTCTCTAAAAATGAGCAAGGCCTTTACAGCGTAAATATGGAAAAAATGGGCCAAGCAATGGCCAAGCTATCTGGTTTGATCTTAACCTTACAAGGTGATGGTGATTATGAGAAAGTCGATCAACTGATTGCCACACATGGTGATATCAAAGTGGAACTTGCTAAAGATTTAGAAAAACTAAGCCAAGCAAATATTCCTGTAGATGTCACCTTTAAACAAGGTAAGAAAGAGTTAGGTTTAAAATAATATAATTAATACTAAAAAGGCGTTTTAAGGGCTCACCTAAAACGCCTTTTTTAATTCAATATTGCTATTACGGGAATGCTAAACCATATTTTTCACTCATTTTTTTTACTTCACCATTAGCAATCATATTATTTAATTCTTTATCGAATAAGGTAATAAACTCATTTAAATTACGTTTTTTTGAAAAACCAAAATAGCCTTTATTAACAATTAATGGCGGTTGTAACTGTTTAACTTGATTAGCTAAACTTAACTGCTTAATAACGAGCTGTGCGGCTCTTGGATGAGTCACTATAATATCGACACGGTCATGAATTAATTGCAAAAAACTGGCTTCTACAGTACCCACTTCAGAAACTTCCAACTGACTTTTATATTGCTCAAAATCGTCACCATAGTTCCAACCTCTTGTTAATCCTACCGATAACTCTTTTAATGTTTCTAAATTATTATGCCACTGGAATTCATTACTATTTTTGACATAAAAAACCAGCGGATCTTGATAGAAAGCAGCCTCACTATAAACCATATATTGCTCTCTAATAGCCGACTTATAAGGGCCTATAAATGCATCAGCTTTGCCAAGTTCAATCATTTTTAGCGCCCGTTTAAATGGCAAAATATCAATTTTAATTTGGCAACCTAAACGCAGGCAAATCTCACCTGCGATGTCGGCGCCTAAGCCTTCTATTTGACCTTGTTCATTTTTTTCAAGTACCGACGGAAAGGTGGTACCAACAAAGTAAAATGTATTTGCAGCACTGTGATGCGAAAATACAATTAACAAGGTAAACAATACAAAAGCTTTCATCCGTTAATTTGCAATCCTTATATACTGAATGTAATAAACAGCCACAACTTAGTGACCCTAAGCATAGTCTATTTTCACCCAACTAAAAGTCATAATTCCATGATAAAATTCTGTTATATAAACACTCAACCACGATTAAAAATGTGTTTTTAAACGTGCCAATTGCTCTTCACTGTAAGGCACAGCGGGATACTTCCCCCATACTGGCGCAGGCCATGCGACATCGGTTTTATAGCGGGCAATATGATGAATATGTAACTGTGGAACCATGTTACCAAGCGCTGCGACATTAAGTTTATCTGGGTTAAGTACCTCCTTGAGGAGCCGACTTAACTTCGCTGACTCTTGCATTAGCAATAGCTGTTCAGACTCGCTTAGATCAATGCTCTCTTTTAAATTCGCTTTACGAGGCACTAAAATAAACCACGGGTATTGACTATCATTCATAAGTAACACTTTGCATAATGGCCAATCGGCCAGTTCAATACAATCACGTGCAAGTTCTGGGGCTAAAGAGAATTCAACGGTCATTTTTATTCCTTACAAATTAAGTGCATTACATTTTCGCTACTTTATAGCATTTAGTTGCAGTTGCCCACGCTTGGCTTTACCATCGTTGCAGTTTTTATTCGAGCGAAGGTAAACACGTGTTAAAAAAAATTAAACACCTCTCATACTTGCTACCTTTGGTGGCAACAGCCATCACAGTGCAAGCTAAGCCTCTTACTTTAGAACGTATTTTTGATGATCCAAGTTTAGCGGGTAAAGCACCTGTACAGCTTAAGTTTTCACCAGACGGTAGCCGAGTTACCTACCTGCAAGGTAAAAGCGACGATTACAACCGTTATGATTTATGGGAATATAATTTAAAAGATAACAAAAATCGTATTTTAGTCGACTCTGCCAAACTTTTTTCAGGCCCCGAAAACCTCTCAGACGAAGAAAAAGCACGCCGTGAGCGCCAACGTATTTTTGGTAAAGGTATTTTAGAATACAAATGGTCTAAAGACGGTAAAGCCTTGTTATTTCCACTTAATGGTGACCTCTATTATTACGAGCTAGGAGCAGGAAAAAGCCGTAAACTGACCGATACTGAGGCATTTGAAACCGACGCACGCTTTTCACCAAAAGGAAACTTTGTCTCGTTTGTCCGTGAACAAAATCTTTATGCGCTAAATCTTAAATCAGGTAAAGAAATTCAGCTGAGTAAAGATGGCGGCGGTGTGATCAAAAACGCCATGGCGGAGTTTGTCGCGCAAGAAGAAATGGGCCGAATGACAGGTTATTGGTGGTCTGGTGATGAATCAAAAATAGCCTTCACTCGCATTGACGAAAGCCCAGTTAAAGAAGCTATCCGCAATGAAATTTACGCTGATGAAGTGAAACTGTTTAACCAACGCTACCCATTTACCGGCACTAATAATGTAAAAATTCAACTTGGTGTGGTTAAGCTCGATAATCAAAAAACTGATTGGGTTGATTTAGGTAAAGACGAAGACATTTACATTGCCCGTGCAAAATGGTTAGAAGATGACAAAACCCTATCATATCAGTGGCAAAACCGCTCACAGCACAACTTAGAATTGCGCTTTTATAACAGCGAAACAACAGAGCAAAAAGTCGCCTTAACAGAAACTAGTGATACCTGGATCAACTTACATTTTGATCTACAGTTTTTGAAAGACAAAAAACATTTTGTTTGGGCCTCTGAGCGCAATGGCTTTAAGCATTTATATCTATATCGTACCAATGGTAAGTTAGTGCGTCAGATCACCGATGGTGACTGGGTGGTTGATAGCTTAAAAGGTATTGATGAGAAAAAAGGCATTGTCTACTTTGCCGGACGCAAAGACACGCCTTTGGAAAGCCAGCTATACAGTGTTCCACTGTTTAAAAAGGGCGATATTAAACGTATCACTGAGCAAGGTGCTTATCACAATGTGGTAATGGCAAAAGACAGTAAAACTTTTATTGATAACAGTTCATCGGTCAACAAGCCAAACTCAGCTGCACTGCGTAAAGTAAACGGTGAATTTGTTACTTGGTTAGAACAAAATAAACTTGATGAAAACCATCCTCTGACCCCTTATCTTGCTGATCTAGCTGAGCCTGAATATGGCACTTTGACTGCTGATGATGGTCAAGTGATGCACTATCGTTTATTTAAACCTGCAACGGTAAATGATGGTAAAAAACACCCTGTTCTTGTCAATGTCTATGGCGGCCCGCACGCACAACGCGTAACCAATAGTTGGCGCAGCAAAAACTTATATTTCCAATATATGGCACAGCAAGGTTATGTAGTGTTCCAATTAGATAACCGTGGTTCGTATAATCGTGGTAAAAAGTTTGAAGATGCCATTTACAAACATTTAGGTGTGGTTGAAGTGGCTGATCAAATAAAAGGCGTCGAATTTTTACGTACGCTTGATTATGTTGACCCACAACGTATTGGTATTTATGGTCACAGTTACGGTGGCTATATGGCATTAATGACCATGTTTAAAGCTGGTGATTATTTTCAAGCAGGTGTATCTGGAGCGCCAGTGACTGATTGGGCACTGTATGATACTCACTATACCGAGCGTTATTTAGGACATCCTGATACAAATGCCAAAGGCTATGCAGACAGTGCGGTATTTCCATACGCAGATGGCTTGAAAGGGCCATTAATGATCTACCATGGTATGGCCGACGATAACGTATTGTTTACCCATGCCACTAAGTTATTTAAACAATTGCAAGATAACGAAAAGCAATTTGAAATGATGACTTATCCTGGTTCCAAGCACAGCTTACGGGGTAAACAAGTGCAAACTCACTTGCATCAAACAATCACTAACTTCTTTAATCGTCATTTTGATGTAGAGTAAATCAGTAATGACCGCATAAAGGCTGATTGAAAAATCAGCCTTTTTTTTGACTTAATGATAATCCTATTTATTTAAAAACTTTAGACCAAAACAAGGGACAGTTAACTAGATTTTAAAGTAATATTTACTACGCTTAATATATGCGCGCCTTCTGCGAGCACTTCTAAAGGATTTTTTATGTCGTACCTACGCCGTTTTACTATTTTTCAGCGCTTAGCTATTTTGGTAAGTTTGGTCGTTGTTGGTTTACTTTTTTTAAGTATTACTAGTTTAACTCAGCAATATGGTTCACTCAAAGCAGGCCAATATACGAAAACTAAAAATCTGGTTGAAGCTGCTTATAGCGTTATTACCCATTATCATTCATTACAACAAAGCGGCGAACTCACCGAGCAACAAGCCCAACAAGGTGCTCTAGCTACAATAGCTAGTATTCGCTATGACAATGACAATTACTTCTGGATCAATAATTTTCAGCCAGCCATGGTTATGCATCCTTTTAAACCAGAATTAAACGGTAAATCACTCAGCAACAGTAAAGACCCAGATGGCGTACCGTTATTTGTTGAAATGGTTAAAATAGTTAAGCAAAGTGGTGAAGGTTTTATCCCTTACAAATGGCCTAAACCAGGTAAAGATCAACCAGTTGATAAAATAGCCTATGTGAAAGGTTTTACCCCGTGGCAATGGATAGTCGGTTCAGGTGTTTATATTGATACTATTGATAACGCTTTTGCCAGCTTACGGAATTTAGTTATTCTCAATGCCGCAGTGATTATTTTGCTGTTAATTAGTTTAAGTTACTTAATCGCCAGAAGTATTTTACTGCCAACTCGGCTTGCTGCAAATATGATGAAAAGTATCTCTCAAGGTGAAGGGGATTTAACCCAAACCTTAGATGAAAATGGTAATGATGAGGTATCACGATTATCTCGCCACTTTAATTTATTTACTACCAAAATGCGTGAGTCACTTAAACAAGTGGCAAATAATGCCAATGATGTTAACCAGCATGCCCAAACAGTGGATGATGCGAGTAAAACCAATCATTCTTTTATTGAACTGCAAAACGATAGCTCAACGCAAGTCGCTGCAGCAATGGAGCAAATGACCCACCAAATTCATGATGTAAGTCGCAATGCCGAAGCGGCTGAACAAGCCGCTAACCAAGCCGCGGTGAATGCATCTGAAGGTAAAGAAGTCGTTGCTAAAACAATTCAAGCCATAGAAACACTGTCCAAAAATATTGAGACTGTGAGTCAAGTTACTGCTGATTTAGCTCAAGAAAGTAATAATATAGGATCGGTACTAGACGTGATCCGCGGTATTGCGGAGCAAACCAATTTACTGGCACTCAATGCTGCAATCGAAGCGGCACGTGCTGGCGAACAAGGCCGAGGGTTTGCCGTTGTAGCTGATGAAGTACGCACTCTTGCAAGTCGCACAGGCAAGAGCACAGACGAAATTCAGGCGATGATAGCCAAATTACAAAAAGGCGCAAAGGCGGCTGTAGAGGCGGTAACAGCTAGCCAACAATTATCCACCAGCACAGTACAACAAGCCGGATCTGCCAATACCTCATTAACTGAAATTGAACGTCTGGTGTCGGTGATCACCGATATGAATGGTCAAATAGCCCGTGCGACGGAGCAACAATCAAGCGCCGCTGATGAAGTCAATTTGCGAATTAATGAACTATCGCAATCAACCGAACAATCTCTGGCCAATACATCACAACTTTCTGGTGCAAGCGATAATCTTAAACACAGTAGCCAACAGCTAACTGATGTGGTTAATCGCTTTAAATTAGATTAATTAACAAAAACAAATTACAAAAAAGCCCCGTCATTTTATATGACGGGGCTGTTGTATTTAATACTGCTTATTATAAGCAGTAACGAGCAAATAAACTGCTTAAGCCTGCTGCAGTTGGTTTACCGTGCTGCCAATCACCACCTTCAACACCACTACCGGCAATATCCATATGCACATAAGGTAAAGGCTGTGCTGACTCACAACCATGCTTATCAAGGCCACCAACAATAGCTAAAAATGCCATAGGGAACTGATGACCACGTGCGGTAACTGCTGATGCTGCATTGTTACTTGATAATACGTCATCAGCTAAAGTACGCGGTTTAATAAAATCATAGTCTTCGCGACGGCTGCGAGAAACTTCTGCACCATCAGCCCATAAGTCACCACTGTCAGCCAGCTTACGAGAAATATTAGCCGCACGTGCAGGGCCATTTTCAACGTATGCACTGTAAGGTCCCATTGCACGAGCTGCATGTCCGGTTAACGTTGCGACCGTAAAGATTTCAGGATTAACTTCTCCTTTTGCTAAATCTTTCATCTCGCTGAGTAAATCCCCCATAGCTAAGCGCCCTTCTGCATCCGTATTACCGATGCGAACACGTACGCCCTCACGGCTAGTAATAATTTCATCTGGTACAAAACAATCAGAACCAATTGAATTACGAACTACCGCTAAGTAAGCAATAACTTTAACGCCTTGTGGTTGAAAGTCTGCCACTGATTTCATAAAACCAGCAACAGAGGCTGCGCCGCCTTTATCACGGCTCATACCGGCCATATGCCCGCCCACTTTTAAATCGGCACCACCGGTGTCATATACTAAGCCTTTACCGACAAACATTAAGGTACGTGTTACTTCGCCCTCTGGTACATATTCAAGTTTTACAACACGAGGGTGATGACGCTCAACCGCATATGAAGCGCGAGCCACGGTACTCATCATCGGGTACTCTTTATCAATCGTGGCAATATCTGCAATCACTGCAACATTGACCTTGCTGCCTTTAAATAAATCTACACAGTAATCAGCAAAACGTGGTGGCGCCATACGCTCAGGCTCAGTGCCACATAAATCACGAGCAGCATACTGCCCTGCGGCAATGGCATTTACTGCTTTAATTGTTTGCTCATTAGCACCAAACAAGGCTATTTGAGTGATCGGTTCAATGCTTTCACCATGAAACTCGCGCGCCTCAAGCGGCTGCCACAACGCTTGGCAAGCACCAAGATAAGCAACTTCTAAGGCATACTGATAACGGCTATCTTGGCTTGCTTGTGGTAAGTAAATAGCAGGTTTTGTACTGCCTGATGCTTTAGCTTCATTGATAGCCAATTTAGCTGCATCAAAATAACGACGTACATCGTCATAATCACGATTTAATGGACCTGTCGGCGCTAAAATTACCCTTTTAGAATCAACAACAAGCAGCGTGACTTGCTTACCAATACGTGCATCAACCGCCATTTGCGCTTTAATAGCTTGGCTTAGATTCGGGTCGTCTAACTCAGAAAAGTTATCGGCAATAATAATAAGCGCATCATGTTTTGCGTTATCTAATTGCGGGGCTGCAACTGCGTGAGGATATGCCATAAAAAAAGGTCCTGTTGTCAAAATACGTAGGAACTTATTATCATTGATTTAAATAGCTATTGCCAGCAATGTACGACGAGCTAACATAACGCTGGCAACTTGGAGTTACAGTGTAAAATACAGCATTTACTCACTGCCCACTTATCATTTATTGAAGCAAATAGCGCGCAGTATCTTAATCTAATATACTCAGCTGTACATGTTGCTGCGGTTCATTTTTAACACCGACCCCTACACCGAGTAACCGCACTGGCTGCTGCAAGCCACGTTGATATGCTTTGCTCAGCAGCTCAGCCAAGATAGTTTCATCAAGTCGGTGGCAAGTTTGATCGGCCGATGTCACCACAAAATTAGCAAACTTGACTTTGACACTGAGTTTATTTATGCGTTGCTCTAATTGCTGTTTTGTTAATCGACGTTGAAGCTCAGCCAATAATATTGGCAATTGATCTAAACACGCTTGTAAGCTGGTTTTATTATATTCATAGGTATGCTCAACACTGAGCGATTTACGGGTACGTTCTGTGGATACTTTACCAATATGTAAACCGGCACATTTTTGATACAGCGAGACCCCAAAGTTACCAACGTGTTGCTGCATCCAATTAACCCCTTTAGCGCGCACATCAGCACCGGTGTATAAGCCTTTTAAATTGAGTTTTTCAAGGGTAACCTTACCGACCCCGGGTATTTTACCCAAAGGTAATTGCGCTAAAAAGTCATCCACTTGCTCAGGCAATACTACAAATTGACCATTCGGTTTATTTTCATCACTGGCAATTTTGGCAATAAATTTTATCGGCGCAATTCCAGCCGAAGCAGTTAAACCGGTGGCTGCAAAAATATCGGCGCGGATCTGCTCTGCCATTAAGGTCGCACTACCATGGCATGCATTACTTTCAGTCACATCAAGGTAAGCTTCATCTAAAGAAAGAGGCTCTATAAGGTCGGTATAGCGCTGGAATACAGCACGAATTTGCGAAGAGGCTTGTTTATAAACTTGCATACGCCCTGGTACAATCACTAAATCTGGGCATAATTGTTTAGCACGGTAGTTAGACATCGCAGAGCGCACACCGTATTCGCGGGCGATGTAATTTGCTGTAGAGAGCACTCCACGGCGACTATTGCCACCAATTGCCAAAGGTACATTAGCAAGCGCGGGGTTATCGCGCATTTCGACCGCTGCGTAAAAGCAATCCATGTCAATATGAATAAACTTTTTCATTCCTCAAACCAAGCACTGTACAAATGAACAGTTATTATTCATTAAGTTTGATTTATTAGCAAGTCATCAGCTCGATGATTCTTGCTGTGAAGACTTTTTACGATTAAATAACCTCGCACCGAATAACCAAAAAGCACCTTCTAAAATAAAACCAACTACGATTAGTATCACCATCCCAGAAGCATTGCCCATCGCATAACAAACGAATGCCAAACAGATCACCACCAGTAGCGCTAAGCGTTTCATTATTTTTGCTGTCACTGTATTCATAATTAGCTCCTTTAAATCAGATTAAAGTATTCATTTACGTAACCGTGAACTACTAAAACTAGCACATTTTCACTGTTTTCCTAATTTTCTTGAGCTAAACAGCACCAATTGCTAATCTACGTTTTTACTTTAAAGAGCTGTAGAATATGCAATCATTTATAGAACAACATCCTATCCATACAGCAATTAATGTTGCTTGGGGAGAAATGGATGCCTTACAACATGTCAATAATGTGGTGTATTTTCGTTATTTCGAAACTGCTCGAATTGATTTTTTTAATCAAATAAATTTACTCGAAGATTTACAAACAACAGGTATTGGTCCTGTGATTAGTGAAAATAACGCGCGTTATAAACGCCCAGTCACATTTCCTGATACAGTGTTGGTAGGCGTTACCATCAGTGATATTCAAAAAGACCGTTTTATGATGCACTACAGCGTATTTAGCCAAGCGCAAAATGCCTTGACTACATTAGGGTCATCGCAAGTGGTGATGTTTAATTTTAAAACGGGTAAGAAAGCACAATTAAGTGAGCCATTATTGGCTGCATTACATAAGTACAGCCGAGAATCATAAAAGTAAGGAATCATTATGCGTTACAACCCACTTGGTAGCAGTGGTCTAAATGTGTCTCGTGTATGCTTAGGCAGCATGACGTGGGGCGTACAAAATAATCAAGCAGATGCTGATGAGCAAATTGCTTATGCCTTAGAGCATGGCGTAAACTTCATTGATACTGCAGAAATGTATGCCATACCTCCCACTCCTGATACCTACGGAAAGACAGAGCAAATTATCGGTAATTGGTTAGCGCGTAATCCAGGTAAGCGAGACGATATTGTGCTCGCCACTAAAATTGCTGGCAATGGCCTAGCTTGGATACGCGATGGCGGCGATATTACTCGTCAAGCAGTCGTTCATGCCGTTGACGAGTCATTAAAACGCCTACAAACCGATGTAATTGATTTATACCAACTGCATTGGCCGAATCGTCAATCACCGCACTTTAGCAAACATTGGCCAGGTATGATCCGTTTTAGTGACGCTAATACAGAGCAACACACAGCGGGTATGCTCGATATTCTTGAAGGTTTAAACGACTGTGTTAAAGCTGGTAAAATTAAACATTGTGGTCTCTCTGACGACACGCCATGGGGTATTAGCCAATTTTTACGGTTAAGTGAACAACACAATTTACCGCGCATGGTCTCTATTCAAAATGAATTTAGTTTATTACACGCTAAAGATTGGCCTTATCTAATAGAGCAATGTATTCACGAAGATATTGCTTATTTACCTTGGTCACCCTTAGCAGGCGGTATGTTAAGTGGAAAATATTTAAATGGCGCACGTCCCGATGGTAGCCGCTGGACACTGGTGCAGCGTAATGGTTTATTCCGTGACACAGCACAATCGCAACAAGCAATCAGCCACTATGTTGAAATTGCCCAGCAATACCAAATAACCCCAGCACAATTAGCGCTTGCATGGTGTGACCAAGTTGATGGTGTTACTTCTTCAATTATTGGTGCAACCAGCTTAGTACAACTAAAAGATGACATTGCCGCGTTCAACATCGAATTAAGCGAACAAGCTTTAACTGATATTGGTAATGTATTTAAGCAATACCCAATGCCATTTTAATCAATAAAGCCCAATCATTATCAATGCTTGGGCTTTCCACCAGATTAAAATACTTGAAAAACGACTTCTCACAAATAGTGAATCAAAAACCCCCACAAAAGCATTAAAAAATTAACTTAATGCAATAATTTACCATCCTTTAGTAGCGCAAAATATTAGTTATTGTATACTCGATTTAAATTGTTAGCGGATAAAGTAAATATAGCTATGCGTATTGTCTATTACTTCGTTACATTATTCTCTTTTTTTTCAAGCGCCTATGTACTTGCTAATAATACCGATGAAGTAACTCACATAACTTGGCTCCAAAGTGATGCGGCGCCTTTTCATCTGGCTAAAACAGCGCAAACTCCAGATGGAGGCTTATGTGATTACTTAGTCGAACAGCTCATCATTGAGTTACCCGATATAGAGCATACCCGCCTCATGTTGCCGCAAAAACGTATAGGCAAGTACCTCGATGAAGGTCAACATGCATGTTACCCTTGTATGATCCACCGTAAAGTTAACACCCCGCGAGTGATCTATTCGGTGCCAACAACGGTGTACCCACCATTTGCTATCATTGCCTCAGCTAAAACAGCGAAAGTAATTAGCCAACAACACAGTTCACCGATAAATTTAGTTAAACTACTGACAGATAATAAATTTATTTTTGGTCAATCCGCTGCGCGTAAATTTACTCCAGAGTTAAATACCATCGCTCGAAATACTAAAAGCGACCAACATACATCATTAAGTTGGAACAGTGAAAACGAAAGCAGCTCGGTGATCAATCGGCTCAATCATGGGTATATTGATTACACTATCGACTATCCTTTTTTAGCCGATTACTACAACCGCTTCAGCGAATTTGATAATGTAGTAACCTTACCTATTGCCGATCACGCCGATAAGCTGGTTTTAGGTGCGATTGGCTGCTCAACCAATGCCCCTAATAATTTTGCTAATAATGCTTTAAAAAAAATAAATCGAGTGCTAACAAATAGCATACTGCCGTCTGCAAAGTACCAGCAAACACAGCGTGTATTGCTTGAAAATACCTTTGCAGAGTTTGATCAACAATATCAACAACAGATATTAAAACTTACTCAGCCAACCACTCTTGCTGAACCAATAAGTCTGAGCCCAAGTGTAACTGAGCAATAAATTTACTTCCTGCGTTCACAGCTCCTACCCCTGCAGGTGTGCCAGTCATAATAATATCGCCATCAATTAAAGTCATAAACTCACTAACTTGGGCTGAAATAACCGCAGGTTTATAAAGCATTAACTCAACGCCGCCTTGTTGTCGCACCTTATTATCTATCAGTAAGGTTAAGCTTAAATGCTCAATAGCTTGTTCGTCTATTTGTACAAACTCACTAAACAATGCAGAGCCATCAAAGGCTTTCGCGCGTTCCCACGGTAAACCGCTGGCTTTTAATTTACTCTGTAAATCTCGCTTAGTTAAATCCAGTCCCACCGCCACAGCAGCTAAACAGCCATTGTTAACTTGAAAACAAATTTCAGTCTCAAAATGTAATTGCTCATCCTTATGAGTACACATTAAGGTATTTGTTATCGCGCTTGGCGGCTTTAAAAACACCACCATTTCGTCTGCCTCTTGATTACCAAGCTCAGCAATATGCGCAGCATAGTTACGACCAATACAAATGACTTTTGATGGATTCACTGGTTTCATTTCGATCTTTCCTATTCAATAAAAAGCAGCCTAGACTACTTTTTATGACGTTTATTGGCAATTAACTTCGTATTGCTATTTATCTAGATCGATGTCACTGCTATTAAGATCAACAAAGGCATTACTGGCATGAAATAACCTCAGTAGATACATGCTCGCTGGTGATGTTGAGTTTCGCAATCGATACCTGCCATGGCGCAGCTGTACTTAACTGCCAAGGTGAAAATACTTGACCTAAATTAACACCTTGCTGTGCAAAACACCGTAAATCAATGTTTAAAGTCTGCCATTCGTTGGTTGCATTTAGCTGCTTAGCAATATCCAATTTACCTTGGCAATCATCACCACATTGCATACCAAGCCAAAGCGGGGCATCGGCACTTTGCTCAACCTTAATTTGCATTTGTAATTGCCCTGCTTTTTCAACAAACGAACGTAAATCAGATGGGAATGCCGCACTTAAACGCACTGCTGCTAGTTCATCGCCGCTGAAGGTAATTGCACGCGCATCTTCTTGAACGTCTTTATCAAAGGTTTTAACGCTAACAGCTCCGATTGATTCGCGACTACTTGCCATCACTTTTTGCTGCTCACCACTTTGTAAATGCAGACTCCATGGCGCTTTAACCGCGCGCTCAAACAATACTAAATCATCAAGCTGCTGTGATATTCCTGTTTGCTTAACAAGATCATCTTGCAAGGTGTTTTTATCTGAATAAGTTAAGCCAAAACCATACGGTAATAATGGCGAATAATCTTTATCACCACGATTTTCGTTATCAACTGGGTTATTCGGCCAAGAAAACGACAGCTTGCCTTTAAAATCATGATTTACTGAGCCATCTACATTTGCAAATAACACATCGCTAATTGCATCCCCTTCGCTACCTGGCAACCACGTCGCGACAAACGCATCACTGGCATTAAGTTCTGCGTTTACCCACATTGGGCGGCCGCTAATAAATAATGATACAACGGGAATACCGGCTTGCTTTAATTTTCGCAGTAGCGCTAAATCCGTTTTATTACCCCGCTGATATTCAAGATTATCTAAATCCCCATTGCCTTCTGCGTAAGGTTGCTCACCAAATACTACAATAGCGACATCTGGACGAGTATTGAACTCACCGTTTAAGTCATGCTGAACTTGCCCGCCCGCTTGCTTAACAGTGTGTTCAATACCATCCAAAATCGACGTGCCACCTGGGAAATCGCTATTTTGATTCCCCGTACCTTGCCAAGTAATGCTCCAACCGCCAGATTGCATACCGATATTATCAGCACCTAGACCGGCTACTAACACATTTGCTTTTGGCGAAAGCGGCAGTAACTGTTGTTTGTTTTTTAGGAGTACTAAAGATTCGCGAACTGCTTGTTTTGCGATTTTACGATGTTCAGCACTACCAATGACCTCTGTTTTTCCTGAAAGTGGACGATTTGCAGGACTTGGTTTATCAAATAAACCCGCACGCATTTTTACTCTCAGAATACGCGTTACCGCATCATCAATTCGTGATTGCGCAATTGTGCCATTGTTAACTTGTGCGATAAGGTTTTCATAAAGTGGCTTCCATGCATCAGTAGGCACCATGTATACATCAAGGCCGGCATTAGCGGCTTGTGCACAGTTTCCATTGGTACAACCAGGAATTTGTCCATGACCATTCCAATCACCCACAACAAAGCCATCAAAACCCATTTTGCCTTTTAGCACATCAGTTAAGAGATATTTACTGCCATGGATTTTTTCGCCATGCCAGCTATTAAACGACGCCATAACTGTTTGTGCTCCAGCACCTAAGCCTCCCACATAACCTTGCGCATGAATGGTAAATAACTCTGCTTCGCTGGTAATATTATTACCTTGGTCATCACCGCCTTGTGTACCACCATCACCAATAAAATGCTTAACCGTACTGATCACCCGTTTATCTGATAAAAAGTCTTGATCAACTGCGCCTTGTAAGCCTTTTACTATTGCGGCTGAATAATCTCTAACAATTTGTGGATCTTCTGAATACCCTTCATAAGTGCGGCCCCAGCGGTCATCTCGTACCACAGCAACGGTAGGTGCAAACACCCAATCTATACCGGTTACCATCACTTCTTGCGCGGTCGCTGCAGCAATTTTTTCAATCAATTGTGGATTGTTAGCCGCACCTAAACCGATATTGTGTGGAAATAACGTCGCACCAATAACATTATTATGACCATGAACTGCATCGGTTCCCCACATAGTTGGGATACGGCTACCATCAAGGGAATCATCTACTGATGCTTGGTACATTTTTTCGGCTAGTTCAATCCAATCAGCAGCCGTGGCATGTTTATTATTATTAGGAAAAGCCCCACCGCCATTAAGGTAAGAACCAAAACCATATTGACGCATATCTTCCACTGTAATATCGCGAATTTCAGGTTGGATCATCTGTGCTATTTTTTGTTCTAAGCTCATTGAGCCGAGCAAGTCAGCAATTTTTTGCTCCATATTGGCATCGTCTTTAACACCGCTTTTGATCATCGGCCAAATATCATTGGTCGCTGCTGTTTGTTCTGATTGCGAACAGCCATTCATCGCCATTGCTGCAATCATCATTACCAAAAGAGTACGTGGTTTTGTTATTGTCATGTTGTCCACCTAGTTATCAATGACGAGTTGAGGTTGTTACTTTTGAGCCAAATAGCGCAAAGTAAGTAATATATAAATAGCAGCCGATCGGCAGTAATAGTGCTAATTGCACACCAAAATTGTCAGCTAGGACGCCTTGTAATAATGGAATAATTGCACCACCGACAATAGCTAAGCATAAAATACCTGAACCCTGAGAGGTATATTTGCCAAGGCCTTGTAGGGCTAAACTGAAGATGGTTGGGAACATAATTGAGTTACATAATCCGACCAACAAAATAGCCCACATTGCTAATGCCCCTTGTCCTGTCATCGCCATTAACACCAGTACCATGGCAAGTAGTGCATGACATGCCAATACCTTACCTGCATTGAGTTTTTGCATGATGGCAGCACCAATAAAGCGACCTATCATGGCGCCAGCGAAGTAATAACTAATATAATGTGCTGCTTGCTGCTCAGTAAAACCCGCAATATGATCTAAGGTTAAAAAGCCTACTAAAAAGCTGCCGATTGCGACTTCAGCACCGACATAAACAAAAATGCCAATGGCTCCTAAAATTAAATGGCGATACTGCCAAACACTACCTAAATCAATAAAGTTCTCAACATATTGATTTTCACTCTCAGCATCTGCTGCTTTGCCAAGTTTAGGTAATTTTAAAAAAGCAAAAATAACCGCAAGTACCAGCAAGCTTGCTGAAAGCATTAGATAAGGAAGTTTAACTTGCTCTGCGGTTGCTTGGCTGACTTCGGTTAGAATAAGCCAGCCACCAAAGATTGGCGCAACCGTAGTACCTAACGAATTAAATGCTTGGGTCATGGTTAAACGCGACGACGCTGTTTTTGCAGCGCCAAGTACGCTTACGTATGGATTGGCTGACACTTGTAAGATGGTAATCCCCGAGGCCAGTACAAATAGCGCCAATAAAAACAGCTCATAAACATGCGCTACGGCTGCGGGATAGAATAATGCACAACCAACCGCTGCCACCACCAAGCCCACCACAATACCAAATTGATAACCTATTTTACTCACCAACTTACCAGCGGGTATCGACATCACAAAATAAGCCCCAAAGAAACAAAATTGGATTAGCATCGCTTGGGTATAATTGAGTGAAAACATCCCTTTTAAATAGGGGATCAGAATATCGTTTAGACACGTAATAAACCCCCACATAAAAAATAAGGTGGTCAACGACGTTAAAGCAAACGTTTGTTTGCCCATTGGTTGTAGGCTATGTTCATTCGTTGCCAGATTGTGTGTGACGTTTGCCATATTAAACTCTCTAATTATTTTAATTATCAGTTCGTTACGTTTATTAAAGTACTTTTTCATTACTTAAAAAAAGCAAATAATAGTTGCAACATAAAATGTAAGCGCTTACATTTATATCATATAAATCGAAATTAGCAATTTATTTACAAACATTCTGTAAGCGCTTCCATTTTAATAACTATGCTGCGCTTAATGTAAAAGTAATTGCCAAAACTGAATGTTAAAGGATGCACCTAATCGTGTTTAAAACTATTTCTCTGCCGCCTAGCTCTGCGCTACTTAAACCTCAGTTTACCTTTGGTGTAGCCACAGCCTCATTTCAAATTGAGGGAGCTCGCAACGCACGCCTGACATCTATTTGGGATACTTTTTGTGACCAACCAGGGGCTATCACCGACAATAGCAATGGCGATACAGCCTGTAACCATGTTGAACTATGGCAACAAGATATCGCAATGATTGCTGACTTAGCCGTTGATGCGTACCGATTATCAATTTCATGGCCGCGCGTATTGCATCAAGATGGCAGTATTAATCAGCAAGGCATTGGCTTTTATCGTGATTTATTAACGGCTTTAAAAGCACGCAATATCAAGACCTATGTCACCTTATATCACTGGGATCTACCCCAACACTTGGAAGATAACGGTGGCTGGTTAAACCGTGACACCGCCTATGCATTTGCTCACTATACTGATTTAGTTACCAAGCAGTTGACAGGTTTAGTTGACTCTTATGCGACTTTAAATGAACCTTTTTGCAGTGCCTATTTAGGCTATGAAGTGGGTGTACATGCACCCGGTATTAAAAGCCAACAAGCAGGTCGTCAAGCGGCTCATCATTTATTGTTAGCCCATGGTCTTGCCATGCAAGTACTGCGCGCCAATTGCCCTAATATAGAAGCTGGTATTGTTCTTAACTTCAGCCCAGCTTATCCAATGACAGAAAACGATACACAAGCAGCATTATTAGCCGATCAATATCACAATCAGTGGTATATCAAAGCAGTTTTAGAAGGTCAGTATCCGGCGCTTTTAAATAGCCTCAGTAGTGAAGTGCAACCCCATATAGCTGCTAATGATATGGCGATAATCAGTCAAAAAATCGACTTTATTGGCGTTAATTACTATACCCGCATACACTACAAAAACACTGATGATAACTGGTTTGCCGAAGCACAAATCAACAACATAGCTGTGACTGACATGGGCTGGGAAGTCTATCCACAAGGTTTAACTGAGTTGTTAGTATCATTAAATGAGCTATACCAACTACCTAAAGTTTATGTAACTGAAAATGGTGCGGCCATGGCAGATACACTACGAGATGGCCAAGTACTCGATACAGAGCGCGTTAGTTATTATCATACCCACCTCAATGCAGTGCATGACGCAGTTGAGCAAGGGGTTGATATACAAGGCTATTTTGCATGGAGCTTAATGGATAACTTTGAATGGGCATACGGCTATGAAAAACGCTTTGGTCTCGTTTATGTTGATTATGAAAACCAGCAACGCATACTAAAAGAGAGCGCAATACAATATCGCGCATTGCTCACACAGCGCAAAAAATAATAACAACATGAGTGCCAATTATGCTAACTAGAAAAGAAAAAATAGCCTATGGCTTAGGTGATACTGCAAGTAACATCATTTTTCAAACCGTGATGCTATTTTTAACTTTTTTCTATACCGATATATTTGGTATTTCTCCGGCCATCGTTGGTACTCTGTTCCTAGTGGTGCGAGTTATTGATGCAATCACCGATCCGTTAATGGGGGCGCTCACCGATGCAACCCGAACCAAATATGGTAGTTACCGGCCTTACCTATTGTGGCTCGCGATCCCGTTTGGGCTGGTTAGTGTAATTACTTTTACCACACCAGATTTAAACGCGACAGGAAAAGTCATCTACGCGTTTGTCACCTATACGCTATTAATGCTGGTTTATACCGCAATTAATATTCCTTATTCAGCTTTGGGTGGAGTACTAAGTCGCGATCCGAGCGAACGCGTATCCATTCAATCTTATCGTTTTGTATTTGGTATGCTCGGTGGCTTACTCGTCAGTGCTTGCACATTGCCATTAGTAAGCTGGTTTGGTAAAGGCGATAATGCTCTTGGCTATCAGCTTACTATGATACTGATGAGCTGTTTCGGTGTGATATTATTTTTGACCTGCTTTCGCTTTACTAAAGAACGCGTGGTTGCACCACAGCAACAAACCCTTAGCCTCAAAGCACAAATGGCAACGTTGTGGCAAAACGGTCCTTTTAAAATACTCTGTGGTGCTGCCATTATGCTGCTCACGAGTATGGTGCTGCGTACGACTTTAGCAATTTATTACGTAAAATATGTTCTTGGTGAAGCCGACTTAGTTACGCAATTTGTTACCTTGGGAATGATCGGTAATATCCTTGGCTGCGCCTGCGCACAACCACTGAGTAAACGGGTTGATAAAAAAGCAGCATATATATATCTCCAATACATCTCTGCGGCCATAAGCTGTTTTGCATTTTTCTTATCTGACGACCAATTAGTGCTCGCGTTTGCAGTCTATTTTTTATGGTGTTTTTTCACCCAAATGGCAACTCCATTGTTATGGGCAAAAATGGCAGATGCAATTGACTACGGACAATGGCAAAATGGCCATCGGCTAACTGGCTTGGTCTATGCAAGCGTGGTGTTCTTTATTAAACTAGGCCTTGCACTGGGCGGAGCTATTGCTGGTTGGTTACTGGCTTACTATGGCTATCAGGCTAACACTGAGCTTAATGAAGCAACTAAAGCCGGTATTTTAACCTCGTTTACACTGTTTCCTGCAATTGGTAGTGTACTTGTCGCGTTGATCATGAAAAGGTATATTCTTGATAATAATACCTTAGAGAAAATAAACGCTGATTTAGCCCAAAGAAGTAGTACTTAACAAGGAATATCATGGCGACCATTTATGAGGTGTCAAAACTTGCTGGGGTCTCATTAGCGACCGTTTCAAGGGTAATGAATAATAATACTAATGTCAGTGATGCAACGCGAAAAAAGGTAACCGTTGCGATGACACAGCTTGGTTACCGGCCTAATTCCATTGCACAATCTCTCGCATCTAACTGTTCAAATAGTGTTGGTTTATTAGTTTCCGAACTACAAGGCCCTTTCTATGGCCCAATGATGAGCGGCATTGAGACCGCTTTTCGTAAACAAAGCAAGCATGTGATCATTGCTGCAGGTCACAGTGACGAAGAACGTGAACAACAAGCAATCGAGTTTTTAATTAGTCGTAATTGTGATGGCTTAATTTTGCATGTTGAAGCAATTAGTGATGACTACTTAATAGAGTTGAGCAAAGGGAAAACTCCTTTTGTACTGATCAACCGATACATTCGCGAACTAGCATCGCGCTGCATTATTTTAAATAACGTAAAAGGCGGTTATTTAGCGGCTAAACACGTATTAGAGCAAGGCCATACGAATATCGCTTATATCAGCGGCCCACTGTGGAAACAAGATGCTCAAGATCGCCTTGCAGGGCACAAACAAGCTCTAGCAGAGCACAACATTAGTTTTAATGAGCAATTACTATATCAAGGTGATTTTATGGAAGACAGCGGCACCGCAGGCTTTCAGCATTTATATAACGGTAATTCAAAATTTACAGCGCTAATTTGTGCCAATGATGAAATGGCAACCGGCGCTATGGCCAGTGCTCGTGAGTCATCATTAATCTTGCCTGAGCAACTTTCTATTATGGGCTACGATAACGTATTTTTTACCCGTCATGTGTATCCACCACTTAGTACCGTCAATTACCCAATCAACGAAATGGGCCAAATGGCTGCTAACTGGATTTTAAGTGAGGTGTATAAAAAAACCACCCCAGCTTTACAAACTCTTTTTGAACCTGAATTAGTGGTGCGTCAATCAATTATTACTAACCCTCAATAAGTTGGGTTAGTAATGCTAAATTAATCGGTTTAAGTAATACTTGCTCTATCTCAAGGAGTTCAATTTGCTTCGGATCTGGCTGTATACCACTGACGATTACTCGCTTTAGATCTGGATAATACTGCTTTGTATAACGAGCTAAATCCAAGCCACTGCCATCAGGCAAATGCATATCTAATAACACTTTATCAAATTGAGAGTCATTTTTTAGAATTGCTAAAGTATGCTCATAACTAGTTGCAACAACGGTTTCAACCCCTAAACTTTCCAGTAATAACTGGGTGATTTGCGCCGCATCTGCATCATCTTCAACCAATAAAAAACGCGCACAACTTTTTACTCGCGCTGGTTGCGCTAATTTATCAACGGGCTTATTAGCCGCCATAGAGTAATTAGTTAAGCACTGATAAAGTAAGCTTGAATCAACAGGTTTGCCTATCACATCGTTAAAACCCAGCGCCAATAACTCGCTATGTATACCTTTCATCGTGGCAGCAGTAAGCGCTATTACCGCCCCCTTAAAACCCATTTTTCTAAGTTCAATCGTGGTTTCTTTGCCCCCCATCACCGGCATATGAATATCTAAAAATATAATGTCGTACGGATCACCTTGCTGTTGTGCTTTAGTTACTTTATCAAGTGCTTGCTTACCGTGTTCAGCATAATCAACCTTTGCACCAGCAGAAGAGATCATATGCCCAACTAACACCCGTAAATCTCGTAAATCATCAACCACCAATACTCGGCCACTGACTTTACAGGGGGCCATTTTTTGCTGCATATTAGGTGTCAAATCGAGCTTCAATACACTGCGCTCTACATATTGAATATTGCCCGGATACACTGAAATAGTAAATTCAGATCCATGACCGATAGCAGACTCTAATGTGATCCCGCCCTGCATACGACTCAACAATTCAGAGCAAATAGCTAAACCTAACCCCGCGCCGCCAACTGAGCGCGATTCTACATCGGCTATTTGTTCAAATGGTTTGAATATAAGTGCTTGTTTCTCAGGGGCAATACCCATTCCAGAATCTTTAATACTAAAAAACAGCATTTCACGGCCATCAATAACTTTTGTCCATGCGCGAACAATGATATCGCCTTGCTCGGTGAACTTAATCGCATTATTGATGATATTAATTAAAATTTGCCGAAACCGTGTCGCATCAATACTAATTACAAGGGGCAAAGGTTGTAATGACTCAAAACGCAGCGACAGCCCTTTATCCAGCGCAGATACTCGCATTAAGGTAAACACATCAGCCATTAAACTATCAAGGTTGACATCACTGCAGCTGAGCTCCAGTTTATCGGCAGCTATTTTTGATAAATCGAGAACATCATTTAACAAGCTAAGTAGATGCTTACCATTACGATAAATAACCCCTAACTCATTATTGGCATGATTGTTAAATTCACTTTGCATAAGCAACTCGGTATAGCCCAAGATTGACGATAACGGAGTGCGTAGCTCATGGCTTAAATGTGCTAAAAAGCGGTCTTTAGAACGATTTTCGGCTTCTGCTTTGAGTCGTTCAAGGCGTTCATCTTCAACATCACGTCGGGCTAATGCGTAGCGAATAGAGCGGGCAAAGCGACTTGAGCTCATTTCACTTTTTACGAGGTAATCAACAGCTCCGGCATCCAAAGCGGCTAAATCAAGGGCGTCGTTTGATTGCCCTGTGAGCATAATGATAGGGCCATTAAAACCATTTTCTACAGCTTGCTTTAAAACTGCTAAGCCGTCTGAAGCCCCTAAGCGGTAATCAAGCAGGCAAATATCGTGCTGATTTTTACTCAGCACCTTAACTGCCTGCTTGGGATCACTGATCCACTCTATATCAAATGTATGCGAACTCAGCTGCTCTAGATAATCACAGGTTAAAATATAATCATCTTCATCGTCTTCAACAAGTAACAGTCTGGTTGCCTTATCTAACATAGCGTCTCCAGTTTTTTATTTAGTCATTAAACGTACTAGGTAACTCTACAAACTCCACCCAGTACTTACCTAACGTTTTCATTAGTTCAACTAAGCCATCAAACGTAACTGGTTTAGTAATGTATGAAGCCGCGCCTAAATCGTAACCCTTAACCATGTCTTCCTCTTGCTTAGACGTGGTTAAAATAACTACAGGAATACCTTTTAAGTTTGAATTGCCTTTAATCGCTTGCAACGCTTCGCGTCCATCCATGCGTGGCATATTCAAATCCAATAAAATCAACCCAGGTCGTGGCGATGAGTTTTTGTCTTCAAACTTACCTTTACGCTCTAGGTACTCCAAAAGCTCCACACCATCTTCAACAAAGTATAACTCGTTTAATACACGGCTTTCAGCGAGTGCGTCTTGCGTTAATAAACGATCATCTTCATCATCATCAGCCATTAAAATGGTGATTGGCTTTACTTTAGAAAATGGCATTTAAGCCTCTCCTTGCAATGTGAAAAGCTCGCTTTCCACAGGTAGTTTTATGATGAAGGTTGCTCCCTCACCGGTTTCACTTTGTGCCGCTATCGTACCGCCGTGACGCTCTACAATACGTCGGCACACGGATAAACCAATCCCCGTGCCTTTATATTGCGAACGCCCATGCAGACGTTGAAACGGAACAAAAATTTTGTCGGTATATTCTGGCGCAAAACCAATACCGTTATCTTTCACTGTAATGATTTGCCATTCCAGCTCTGTATTATAATCATCATTAAATTCAGTCTGATGCTGATACTCAATAGTGATAATTGGTGCCACATCTGGACGTCTAAATTTCACCGCATTTGAAATCAAATTCAAAAATAGCTGCTGCATTTGGCTCAGATCTGCTTGTATTACTGGCATTTCGCCCACGTTGACCTGCGCATTTGACTCTTTAATCGCAATTTCTAAATCGCTTAGCACATCATCAAGTACTTGCTTTAAATCCGTATCGGCAAAGTCTTTACCACGTGTTGTCACTCGCGAAAACTCTAACAAGTCATTAATTAAATTAGACATTCTTTGCGCTGCATTTTTCATACGCGCGATATAATCAATGCCTTTTTCACCCAATTCGTCTTTAAACATGGTTTCTAAGCGATCACTAAATGCTTGAATTTTGCGCAGTGGCTCTTGCAAATCATGACTCGCTACAAAGGCAAACTCTTCAAGCTCACGGTTACTGCGACTTAGTTCATCAGAGTACAAGGTCAGCTCTTGTGTACGCTCGGTCACTTTACTAGCCAGTGTTTCGTTTTGATATTCAAGTTCCTGCTGATATTTTGCCGCTGTATGTAAGTTAATACGCGTGAGCATAAACATACCAAGGATCAATAAAGCACTGGTTACGGCAGTAATTGCAAAAGTGAGTTTGGCTTCTTTTTTAATTTGTCCTAACTTTCGAAACTGCACAGCTTTAAAAGCAGACTCCGCATCTTGAATTTCATCAGCGAGCTCTCTAATTTGCTCGTAAAGCTTACGGCCTTGATGCGTCTCTAGTAAATAATGGGCACGGCGTTCTTTATCTGCTAACGCTAAATCAACGGTTCTGGTTAATACCGCAACCTTATCATCAACCAAAAATAGTAAACGTGCTACTTTATCTGCTTGGCCTGCAATTTCAGTACGTAAATTTTTAACCAGTGTAGCTTGTGAATTGAGCTGCATAATAGCGTCGTTGTAGGGTGCTAAATAATCTTTATCGCCCGTTAATAAGTAACCACGTTGTCCTGATTCTGCCTGCACAATTGAAAGATGAAGCTTCTCAATTGCGGTGTTTAACATATTAGTATCATCTAAACGCTGTTGGGTTTGAGTCAGGCTTTGAATGGTATTCATTGCCAAAATCGCATTCCCCACCACAATACACAGCAGCACCGCGATAAAACTGGCCCAGGTTACCTTGACCTTACCTTGTTGCTTTTGCAGCTTCATTTATAATCCTTTTATATTATCTTATTCAACGACGCCGAGATTCGATATTTGTTCTAAGCTGTCACTGCATTGCTGGCAATTACTTATTATTTTATCAAGTGCTGCCAATGCTTTTTCTTTTGGCATATCATTTTCTAGCACTAATTTAATCAATTCTGCATTCATCGATATACGATTCAGTGGTCCGCGTGCATCATGAATCAACTTATTGATTTTATCGTTATTAGCCATGCTACCCCTTTATTGATTACTTGAGTTTAATTTAGCTATATTCGCCAATACCACCATAGGCATTTAGACGGTTGTATAAAGTTTTAGTACTTATACCTAGCATTTGCGCTGCAAGCGTTTTATTACCTTGTACTTTATCCAACGTAGCGTGGATCAGCTCTTTTTCAACTTCTTCAATAGTTTGCCCTGCAGTCACTTGATTTGCTTGAGTTTGCTTATTCACTCGTGAAAATGGTGACTCTAAGTTATCTGGCAAAGTAATCGCTTTACCTTTTGGATCACTCATAATAAAAGCACGATGAATGCCGTGGCGCAGTTCTCGAACATTGCCTGGCCAATCATAGCTTTCAAGTAACTTTAATTGTGCAGTTTGCCATTGAAAGTCGGTATTGTTTTCTTCATTTAATTGATTTAAAAAAGCATTGGCTAATAAGGCAATATCTTCTTTTCTTTCACGCAGTGGTGGAATATCAATAGGAAATACCGCTAACCGAAAGTAGATATCTTCACGAATAACATTATTTTGCGCTAAATCTTCTAATGAACGGTTAGTCGCAGAAATCACTCGGCAATCTACCGCACTTTCTTTACTGCCACCTACTCGGGTTACTTTTTTAGTTTCTAACACGCGCAATAGATTAGGCTGCATATCTATTGGCATTTCAGTCACTTCGTCTAGAAATAATGTTCCGCCGGTTGCTTGCTCAAATACACCGTCTTTACGGGCAATAGCACCAGTAAAAGCCCCTTTCTCATGGCCAAATAATTCGCTACCAATAAGTTCTTTCGATAACGCACCGCAGTTAGTAGCCACCAAAGGTCCTGTACATGCGCTAGCATTATGAATCGCTTGTGCGACAACTTCTTTACCAGCACCACTTTCACCCATTAACATTACGTTGGCGTTGGTGTTAGCAACGCGCTCAATCATGGTATACAAATGCTGCATTTGCGGCGACTCACCTATTAAGGTGCCAAAATGCTTTTTAATACTTGGCTCGGCTTTTTTCTTAGCCGTGGTTTTTTTAGGGTTGAGAAGGCGCTCAATATCTTCGCGCTGCAAGGGCTTAACTAGATGACCAACGTTAGGCTCACACATTTCAGCCAACTTACCTTTGACTGAAGGATGACCTGAAATAAGGGTTATTTTTGGTTTTTGACCAATACTTTTAAGGTGCTCAACCAAGTGTAAACCACTTCCATCAGGCAGCATAAAGTCTAACAATACATGGTCAAAGGTATTATTTACAAACCACTGCTCAGCCTCTGCTAAATTAGCAGCAGTATTAATGTTATGTCCTAAAAACTCTACGATATGACAAACGACATCACTAAACTCGCTATCATCATCAACTAACAGTATGTTTAACATGATAAATCCCTATGCTTATTATCATTGCCCAGCCCCACATCTTAACTGCCTTACTCTACAAAATCGATGCTTAACTGGAAATTTACGCTATCTAAATAGATTTAGATCTTTTTTGAGATATAATTTTTAAATTAAATTTTAAGGAACATTCTGATGCGCTTACTTAAAAGCACCGTTCATCCCAGTGTGAGTGCCAGCGAGCCACGTCAATTTACTCGCCTAACGAGCCGTGCTATTGCCTTAAAAGGCACTGATATTTTATTAATGTACACTGCCCGCTATGAAGATTTCAGCTTGCCTGGCGGCGGCATTGATGAAGGTGAAAGCATAGAGCAAGGATTAATCCGCGAGCTACAAGAAGAAACTGGCGCACAAAACATCAAAGTACTCGGTGAGTTTGGCCTTTATGAAGAATACCGCCCTTGGTATAAAGATGATTATGCAGTGATCCATATAAAGTCTTACTGCTATTTTTGTAGTATCGATGAGCAATTAGGGCAAGCGCAACTAGAACATTATGAGCAACAAAATGGCATGGTTGCTAAATGGGTTAATATTTATGATGCCATTGCTCATAATGAGCGAACGCTGGCAACCAGTGAAAAACAAGGGCTATCAATCATTCGCGAAACCTATTTACTAAAAGAGATTGCCAAACATATTACTAATTATTGATAACTATCACCCAGTAATAAGTTAGGGCTTTGATTCAATTTAAACCAATCACTTTTTCATAAGTAAATAGGTGATATCTTCTGCCGACATACCTACACGAGGGACATGCTTTTGGCCACACCAAAGTGGTGAAAAATCATCGTGCCCTGCTTTTTCAGCGCTTGCTCTAAGTGCCGTTATCGCGGTACTGGCATGAGGAAATTCAGGCACACCTATAGCCAAAGCGCCTAACTCATCCATTACACGATTTTGAATGCCTCGTGCCGCCCGACCAGAAAATAACGTAGTAAGCGCAGTATTATCCGTTTTCTGATTTAAAATTGCTTGCTTATGAAGCGCTGAAGTTTGTGCCTCGCAACATAATAAGTAAGCACTCCCGACTTGCACAGCGGCTGCACCTAAAGCTTGCATTTGCTCTACATCATCAGCGGTTGCAATACCGCCTGCGGCAACAATAGGCAAAGAAAGACGTGCCACACAGTTTTGAACTAACTGCACAGTTGATTGCTGCAGACTTAAATCCATTGATAAAAAATGCCCTCGATGGCCACCTGCTTCTAAACCCTGCGCAATAATAGCATCAGCGCCATTTTCACTCAGCCAAATAGCTTCATCTAAAGTGGTAGCGGTTGAAATCACTTTAGTGCCCCAACTTTTGATTTGCGCCATAATCGTTTGCTCAGGTAAACCAAAGTGAAAACTCACCACAGCGGGTTTATAAGGGGCAATAATATCAACAACCGATTGACTAATAGGTTGACGAGAAGCCCCTGCAGGTAAGCTTTCAGCATCAATACCATACTCATCAAAATAAGGCGCTAGCAAATTATGCCATTGCTGCTTTTGTTGGCTGGTGTAATCACCGACCGTATGACAAAAAAAGTTAAGGTTATAGGGATTACTGGTCGCTTGAGTCAGTTTATCAAGCTCGCTCACTAACTGTTGTTTTGAGAGCATTGCACAGGGTAATGATCCTAAACCACCTGCGTTACTCACCGCAGCAGCTAAACGAAAATCTTGCACACCCGCCATCGGCGCTTGAATAAGCGCTAAATGCGTATTGAAAAAAGATAACGCCACAACATACTCCTTGTAACTTTTTCAGCCACCAGAACTTTTTACCGATACAAAAATAATAGCTGAGTAAAAATAATAATGAAAAAAATTAAAAGCTGTTTTATAGCAACAACTTAAAATAATTAAATAGTTTAGCGCAGAGTTGGCGTTAGCTTTGCACTCCTTTACTCAATATTATTTGTAAGGAGATGAAAATGACTAACACAGTAACGACAATTAATCCTGCCACTGAACAAACTATTGCAGACTATACATTGCTTAACCTAGAGCAAGCAAAAAATGAGATAGATAAAAGTCATGAGGCTTTCTTAGAGTGGCGCCATATTTCATTGACCGATCGTGCTAAGTATTTAAACAAACTTGCACATGTATTCGAGCAACAAAAAGAGTCACTAGCAACATTGATGACTCAAGAAATGGGCAAATTATACAATCAAGGTCTACAAGAAGTAGAGCTTTGTGCAGCTATATGTCGTTACAGCGCCGAACATGGCCAAACGATATTAGCGGATGAAGAACGCCCTATGGAAAACGGTCGCGCTATAATTACATATCAACCGACAGGTGTGTTACTAGGCATACAACCTTGGAACTTTCCTCTCTACCAAGTAATTCGTTATGCCGTGACTAACATTATGGCTGGTAATACGGCAGTACTTAAACATGCTAGTAACGTGTTTGGTATGGCTGAAAAAATTGAAGAAATGTTCTCCGATGCAGGTTTCCCTAGTCATGTATTTAAAAATTTACTGATTGACGGTAAAACAGCCAGCGAGCTTATTAGCCATAAAGCAATCCGTGGTGTTACCTTTACTGGCAGTGATGGCACTGGTAAAAAAGTGGCTGAGCAAGCAGGTAAACACGTGAAGAAGACTGTCCTAGAGCTTGGTAGTAACGACGCTTACTTAGTACTTGATGATGCAGATTTAGAGCTGGCAATTAAAACCTGCCTGCAAGGACGGATGATCAATAATGGTCAGACTTGTGTATCAGCAAAACGTTTTGTGGTAGTAGAAGCCTTATACGATGAGTTTAAAAAAGGCATAACAGAGCAATTTAACGCCTTAATAGTTGGCGATCCTATGGATGAAAACACCGATCTTGGCCCAATGGCACGCGAGGATTTAAGAGACAAAATTCATAAACAAGTAATGCAATCAGTTGAGGCTGGTGCGTCTATTGTGACTGGTGGCGAAATACCTAAGCAAACGGGTTATTTCTATCCAGCCACATTACTTGTGAATCTCTCTCCCGGCATGCCGGCCTATGACGATGAATTATTTGGCCCGGTCGCTTCACTTATCAAAGCCAAAGATAACGAAGATGCGATGCGCATTGCCAACGACTCTCGCTATGGTCTTGGTGGCGGCATACTTTGTAAAGATGAAAAGAAAGCCATTGAGCTTGCTAAAAAGCATTTTGATACCGGTATGGTTAACATAAATGGTTATGGGCTGGCTCAGCCAAACTTACCATTTGGTGGTGTTAAAGACAGTGGTTATGGTCGTGAGCACGGCGGTTTTGGTATGAGAGAGTTTGTTAATATTAAAGCGATTATGATTAATAGCTAACTACTCCTAATAAAAAATACTCTAAAGGGCCTTAATTGGCCCTTTTTTTTATGACTAAATAAGTTAAGTGTACAATAACGGTTATTCGCTATATTTTACTTACTTCATCATTAAAGGTAGGTACTTCTCGGCTAGAAGTATTCTCCATTTGCAATTCATTAACCGCCTTTTGAATGTCCATATCGTCATCGAGTTGCTGGTTACTATTACCAGGTTTGTGCACTAACTCAGTTAAAAGAGCAAAATGGTCCGAGCCATATTTTTCTAGCCGTTTTATACGTTTAACAGTAAAGCCATGGCTATGGAATAAGTGGTCAAGCGGCCAGCGCATAAAGAAATACCCAGCATGAAAGGTATTAAAAAAACCTCGGCCTTTGCGTGGATCTAAAAAGTCACTGATTTCCATAAATAAACGGGTACTTCTTGACCAAGCAACGTCATTTAAATCGCCGGCAACAATTGTTGGACGTTTGTTGTTCTTTAAAGCCTTAGCAAGCAAAATAAGTTCGGTATCTCGTGGCCTAGAGGTATCTTCTTCAGTAGGACTTGGAGGAGCAGGATGAATAAAATGACCTTGTACTTCAAGACCTTCTGCAGTTTCAAATAGAACGTGAATTGAGGGAATATCGTTTTCTACAAGCTCACATACTTGTTGTTTTTTTATCTTATATTTACTGTATAAATGCATGCCGTAGCGATTATCTTTCGGGCAAAATATTTTGTATGGATAATCTTCTTCAATGGCTGCAAGTTGCTGTTGCCATTTAGTATCTGACTCAAGCGTAATAAGTAAATCTGGCTGGTGTTCATGGACTAAATCTATTAAGTCTTGGTAGCGAGTGTTCGACATCAACACATTAGCCGACATAATACGAATACTATGCCCACTGCCTGCGGGACTTTGCGCCACTTCTTTTTTAGCAAGCCAAGTATAAGGATATATCCATTTACCTTGAATAAGCAAAATTACAGTTGCCATGATTAGCGACGATACAACCAAAGGCGATAGTCCACTTAATGCAAAATAAACACCTAAAAGCAACCCAGCCAATGCAAGATAAAAAACCTGTAAACGAACAAAGTCGCAACTACGAATTAAATAATGCTGGCTGAAAGACATAGGTAAAAGTGTCACAACTAATAACACACTTAATATACTTACCAGCACAATTAGCATTCAATAATCCTTTATTAATAACGACTTAAAATTGACAAAATTTCGCGAGTATCATGCACCATATGAATGATGGTATCGTCTATTTCAATCGTAATACGACCATCACGGTCTATCGGTTTTACTACTCGACCATGGCGATAGATATCGTAATCTAATCTGTCACCTTTGTGGTACTTTTTTTGCCAACCAGGAGGCAATTGACCACCATTATCAACTTTTTTTTGTAATCCTGGCGGTAAACTCCCTTTACCTTTATTTTTGTCTTTGTCATGGTTATCATTTTTTGCAAAAGCTGCGCCGCTGCAAAGTACTAAGCCAAGCAAAGCAGTAGATAGAAGTGCTTTCATATTTTACTCCCTATTTAGTTCATTTAAAGAATAGCAATAATTCATGAACTCGTTATGAAGTAAATTAAATAACCCTACATCAAGTTGTGACTTGGTAAAAATTTAGTGACGAGTAACAATAGAGAGAATCTCTCGAGTGTCATGCACTAAATGAATTAGCTGATCATCAACTTCCAGTAAAATTATCCCCTTTCGGTCATGACTCTCAACAACTCGACCACGGCGGTAAATATCTCTATCAAGGCGATCGCCACGATGATATTTTTTATACCAACCCGGCGGTAAGCCATGCCCGTAGCCTACTTTCTTGTATAAACCCGGCGGCAACTTTTTATAATCTGCTGACTTATGGTGTTTTTTATAATATTTTTTATGGTACTTTTTACTGTGCTTTTTATGCTCATGATGATGCTCATGGCGATGTTCATAACGATCATGTTCGCGCTCGTGCTTAGCATTTGCTGCAAACGGTAATAGGCTCAAACCAAGTACAGCCAAAGACAGGGGGATTAATTTATTCATAGCTACTTCCTAGCATAATCTGTGTGAATAACTAAAGCCTAACAAGTCAGCCTGAATGAAAGATGAAATGAATTGTAAACTTTGTAAAGATAGTGAGTGCTTACAGTTTTGTGTTTTAACAAACAATTAGTTAGCTATATTAAAGAAAATAAATAAAATGCTGTAAAACAATAAATAATAAAAACTGGCTGACAGCTCACAACATATTCGTATATTATTAACTCACTGACCTTACTGGAGTTTGCGCATTAATGAATAACTAACACCTGTTGAAATTCGTTTTATTTTTTGAATTTACAGGGTTAGTGGGCGCAAAATTCGTCATATATCTTGCTATCGACTTAACGATACCTAGTTAATTTTAATTGCTTTGCGCGCCATGCCCTGAACACTCCAGAGGCATTATGCATACATTACACATCCACAATTTAAGCTATCAACACCCTGATGGCCAAACTCAATTTAAACAACTTAGTTTTTCAATAAATGAAAAGCTCACCGCGATCATTGGTGCTAATGGCAGCGGTAAATCAATATTGTTGAGTATATTGGCAAACCAACAACAACCTAGTACGGGACATGTTGAATTTAGTGGTACTCGCGTGCTTATTTCACAACAACAATTAAGTGAGCAGCACCTTCAAACATCGTCATCCACAATTGCACAACTATTAGGAGTTGATAAAAAGTTAGCCGCCCTTAATCGTATTGAACAAGGAAGCTGCCATGAGGCTGACTTTAACCTAATCAATGATGATTGGTTATGCGAGCAATATTACAAACAACAACTTTTAGCCCTTGCTATTGATACCTCATTAAACCAGCCAATTAAGCATTTAAGCGGCGGTCAACAGCGGCGTTTAATGCTATTTTGCGCGTTGCAAACAAAGCCTGATTTACTGATTTTAGATGAGCCAAGTAACCATTTAGACCAATCAGCAAAGCAATGGCTAATTGACCAATTACATGCGTTTAAAGGGCAAGTAATTGTAGTAAGTCATGACCGCCAATTACTTAATCAATGCGATGCTATTATTGAGCTCAGCAGCCAAAGTATTCATTATGAAACGGGGAATTATGAGCATTTTAATGAGCAAAAAACACGACAACAAACTGCGCTTACAAAGCAAATTAATAACCTTGACAAGGAGCGACAAAAACACCTTCAGCAAACCCAGCTTAATCGTGAAAAAGCCCAACAAAGAGCAGCACAAGGTAATAAAAAACGTAACACCACCAGCCAACCAAAAGTGATGTTAGACTTTAAGAAAAACAGTGCCCAAGCAAGTAAAGGCGCTTCTGAGCGGCTAGCCTCAGCCAAACACGAAGCCCTAACCGAAAAACGCCAAACACTTCAACAGCAGTTACCAAATAGTAAAGCTAAAACAGTAAAGTTTACGCAACCGACTAGCAATAAACGCCTACTATTTATTGAAAAACTTACTTTGCCATTTTCAAGCGCTAATAAAGCAATCACCCTGCAAATTTTTAGTGGTGATAAGTTACACCTAAAAGGAGCCAATGGCAGCGGTAAGTCAACATTACTCCGGATGATTAATGACTCGGCAAATTCACCAGTATCAACAGCGCTTCAATTAAATAGTAAAGTGCTTTATATCGATCAACACAGCTCTTTTTTAGGAGCAACAGACACTTTATGCAATGCATTAGAAAAACACTGTCAGCTAAAACAACAAACAGTACGCCATTTGCTTGCGAATATTGGCTTTAAGGGAGAGAATATTTATCGGCCAATTAGTCAATTAAGCGGCGGCGAGAAAATGCAATTAGCCATGCTTATAGCGGCGCAAAATGCGCAGCACTATTTATTGTTACTCGATGAACCCGATAACCACTTAGACTTGGCTAACAAGCAACATCTTGCGCAAAATCTGGCTGATTTTACTGGCAGCTTTATATTGGTGAGCCACGATGAGGAGTTTATTAAGCAATCTAATGTACTAACTAACATTATCTTAAAATAGCACAGTGAGAACTTTTTCATCGTTCAAGGTTCAAACTCATCGGATCACTTAATTATAAAAAGGAATAATATGAAAACTCTAAAATTGGTTTTGGTGATTGTAATTACTTCGTTAGCTGGCTGCAGCACTATGCTCAGCCAAAATGCGAATCAAAAAACGCGCTCAAGTAGCTTGGTGGATTTTCTATACCCTGATGAACAAAGTCGCCAAGCCCATCAACCAAGCGTGCCAACACTCAACTTACCTGCCACTGTAGGTATTGCATTTATTCCTAACCAATATGACTCTGGCATTCGCAGTAACGACGAAATCGCCTTGCTTGAGAAAGTAAAAAAACAGTTTATGCAATATGACTACATTGACCGTATTGAAGTTATTCCTAGTAGTTATTTAAAAGGAGGTCAAGGATTTACCACTCTTGAGCAAGTATCTAGATTATATGACGTTGATATTATTGCGCTGGTATCATATGACCAAGTATCACAAACTCTCGAAAATAATGCTGCATTCTTATATTTAACAATTGTGGGGTTATACGTTATTCCTGGCAACGAAAACACCGTACAAACTTTTGTTGATACAGCTGTTTTCGATGTGAAAAGTAGAAAAATGCTGTTTCGAGCTCCGGGAATTAACAAAGTAGAGCAACGCAGTACAGCCGTCGGTATTGATGAAACCTTAAACGAGCAGTCGCAAGGCAGCTTTAGCTTAGCTGTTGATGACATGATCACAAACTTAGATGCTGAACTTGGTTCATTTAAAACCCGTGTCAAAGAAGACAAAATAGCCAATGTTAATCATAAAGACGGCAGCAGTGGTGGCAGTTTATATTTCTTATTAATGTTACTAACTGCTATGTTAATTTTAAAACAACACGAGCAAATAACTAAACAGCTCTACATTAAACTAACAAGCGTTTATCGCTAAAGCTTTAGAATTCCTAAAAAAGGTTATATCCTGCCCTTTTGAAATATCTTAGATAAAGGGCTTTCATGCTTTCTCGATTATTATCTCTGGCGCTGATCACACCTACAGCCTTTAATTCTTTCGCCGCGCAAAACGACATTGAACGCATTACCACTACAGCATCTCGTGCTGAGGTACGCGCCGATCCTCTTCCTTTAGTAATAAGCAGCATCACTAAAGCACAGTTAGATTTAATCGCACCGACCCATATCGAGCAAGTGTTAAAGCAAGTTGCAGGTGCCAATGTGCAACATGGTAACGGTCAAGAATATTTGCCCGCACTGCGCTCTCCGGTGCTTTCTGGCGCTGGCGCCTGTGGCGGTATTTTAACAGCCGAAGATGGCATCCCCCTGCGTGCGGCAGGCTTTTGCAATATTAACGAATTGTTTGAAGCGCACACCGAAATGGCGCAGCGTATTGAAGTTTTAAAAGGCCCAGGCTCTGCCCTTTACGGCTCAAATGCTGTGCATGGCGTAATTAATGTGATCACCCCAGATACCACTTATGATGAACATTTGCTCGGCGTTGATTTAGGCTCTTACGGTTACAACCGATTCAAACTGCGCAGCGGAAAAGATTTAGGCAATCAAGGATTTGGTATCAATGCCAGTATCACTCGCGATACCGGATACCGTGATGATGAAAGCGTAGACCAAGAAAAGCTCAATCTGCGCCATCGCTATACAAGTGATGATCTATCCGTCACAACAGGATTGAGCTATACCCACTTAGATCAAAAAACTGCCGGATTTATTGAAGGCTTTGAAAGCTATAAAAACGATGAAATAGCCCAGCAAAACTTTGATCCTGATGCATTTAGAAAAGCCCGCTCATTTCGGCTTTGGTCAAAAACACAATGGCAAACAGCAAAAGATACGCTAACCATTACCCCGTATGTGCGCAATCAAAGTATGACCTTCTTTAAGCATTTTTTACCGGGCACACCGCTTGAAGAAAACAGCCAAAATGGCGTTGGCGTGCAATCACTTTGGCAGCATGCGTATTCAAACGAATTAACTGCTAATTTAGGGCTAGACAGCGAATACACCCGTGCAGATTTTTTGCAATATCAAGACGAGCCAACTCAAGGTTCAGCATTTTTAGTAGCAACTGTGCCACAAGGTAAGCATTACGATTACGATGTAACCAGCACCCTACTCGCCCCTTTTATTAGCCTTGATTGGCAATGGCAGCAACTCGCTATCAGTTTAGGCGCACGCTTTGAGCAGCTTGATTACGACTACACCAATAATATGCTGGCTGGTCGCACTGACGAGAATGGCAGCGAATGTGGATTTGGCGGTTGTCGTTACTCGCGCCCGCCAAGTAGTAAGAATACCTTTACCAATACATCGCCTAAACTTGGCTTGAGTTATCAATTAAGTGCTGATAATTATTTATATGCAAACCTATCTCGCGGTTACCGTGCGCCGCAAGCGGCTGAACTTTATCAGCTACAGCGCGAACAACAAGTGGCTGATCTCGAATCTGAAACAGCAGACAATCTAGAAGTGGGCCTCAAAGGGCAATATCAACAACTGCACTATGTAGTCTCTGCGTATACGATGAATAAACAAAACGTGATTTTTCGCGACAGCAATTTTTTCACCATTAATGATGGCCAAACTCAGCACCGTGGTATTGAACTGGAGCTGGATTATCAACTTACTCAGTCGATTCAACTTGCCCTAGCAGCAAGCCATGCAATACACACATACGACTATGACCAAGTTTTATCTGAAGTAAACATTAACGGTAACGACATAGACACAGCACCGCGTAATATCGCCAACCTACAAGCTAACTGGCAAGTCACCAATAACACCTTAATTGCTATTGAGTGGTATCATGTCAGTGACTATTTTACCGATCCTGAAAACCAACACAGTTACGCAGGCCATGACTTACTAAATTTACGCGCAGCATGGAAACTGACTGAACAATTGAAACTAACCGCGCGCATTAACAATCTATTTGATACCGCCTATGCAGAGCGTGCCGATTACACCAGCTTTACTGGCGACCGTTATTTTCCTGGGCGACCACGTAATATAATGTTCTCAGCAAGTTACGCTTGGTAAATATTGAATTAAGTGATTTCTGCTATTACTCAAACTTTTTCTTTTTATCATGGCGATATGATTTTGAGTTGTAAGTTGCAGTCATCACTTTATCAATTCCAGCTAAAATCGACTCTTTTAAACCACTTAAGAGCAAGACTTCTTGTGACCTTGAAACATACTCTATAACCCCTTGAGCTAACGATTCAACAATCTCTTGCGCATTCCTAATTACGATATGACCTTGATTAGCCAGCTTAATTAAGTGATCACAGTCTGGAAACTCTTTGCTCTTACAAATATTAAGTGCCATTTTATTATTGATGGTTGGATAAATTAATGTATGAGTAATATCAAAAGGTGGAGAAACAAAAATATTGCTCATATCTGGCGTGTACTGCAGCGCAAAATTTTTAAGATGGGCGTCACCGTTACCAATTAAACAACTGAAAACGATGTACTTATACATTTTTTCAACTTCGAGCATATTATTCGTGTACAAATAGGTTGCTTTCAGTAGGGTTTCGTAACTTCCCCGATATTTTTCATCGGGATCTGAAGAGCGCTTCATCAAAGTTGTAAAGTCTTCATAACCTAGCAACTGAGTGCCACTTTCACCACGATCAAAGCGTTCAATCACAAATGTTTCAAGGTTATCAGATAAATACGTATTTGGCGGTGCTAGACCGCAATATTTAGCTGCTTGCATGCACACATATTCATTAACAGTAAGCAGCTCAAACTCTTCATCAAATGATTTTACGATCAGATCTTTTTGATGAACTGTTCGCTCAACACTTGGAATACTTACTTTGGGTTGCATTCCTGACAAGGTATTCCTGAGATAGTATTTTTCTAATAACTGCGGAAATAAAGGCTGTGCATGCGAATACGTAAGAATATCGTTAAGTGACACGCTATCAACTTGCGGTAATTTAAAGTCACCTTGGTAAGATAACATGCCAATACCATCACTTCCTTGCAAAGCTAATAAGTACATGTCGTTAACTTTGGCGTAACGAGCAAGCCTTTGTGCAATGTATCTACGGTTATGCCCTTCAGGCAAATTTTGCGCAAAAATAGGATGCAATGCACCAGATCGATAACTATCATCCATGCCTTTTTCAGTCATAGTTAATGATAGATTAAACTCATTTTGCGTTTGCTTATAATCGTGTATTGCATCATGAGTTAGCACACCCAGCTCTTTGTCATCTATACACACTGTCAACTTTTGTACTTTTTCAGGTAGGTTAAAAGCCATCACTAGCTATCCTCACTAAAAAGCTCGTTTAATTCATCCCAACGAGGTAACCGTGATTTAGACAAAGTTCTTGGTACTACAGCTAGCTCATAATCTAAATAATGAGTATAACGCTCAAGGATATCCAATGATCCTGTAAATTTACCGTTTTCAATTTCAGATAGTGTGCTTTTATTAATGTTCGTCAATTTTTGCACTTCTCGTTGTGTTAGTTGTTTTTCTTTTCGCGCCTGAGCAAGCGCTTTTCCTATTTCTATTCTATTCATCGCAGCCACCAAAAACTCGCCATATAGCGAACATGGTAGTATAAAACAAAAAATATAGCTATATAGCGAACATAACTAGATTACCTTTTACTGTAATAGCTGTTTATACTGCTCAGTTAAGTGCACCTTGAGTTCTGGGTGCGCTACTAATAACTCAGCAAGCTGAGCTTTAGCGGCGGTTGTTTCACCATCAGCAATAAGTGTATCTATACGTTTAAATTTATTTGCTACCTCTGCGGTGATAATTTCAAGCTCTAATAATACTTCGCTTTTAGCGGTCATGCTTTGCGACTCAAATTGCCGTCCTGCCATGTAAGATTGTGTACTGCGTTGAAGCCTTTGAGTTTGCTTTAATTGCTCTAGCTGCTTTTGTTCTAGCACTTCGCTTTGCATCATTTCAGACGAGGCTGCAGGTGCTAAAGCAGTCTGTTCATCGGCTAAAATTTGTAGATCATTCATTGCCTCTGACGGCTTAAGATACTGAGTAGTATTTTGCATATATAAAACCGCGACTAACACCAGTGATGCCGCAGTAGATAATTGCCCATACCAAGTTTGGTAAAAGCGTTTGCGCTTATTAATATTGGTTACTTTGTTAGCATTAGCGGCTTCAGCTGCATGTTGTAATATTTGCTCATCAAGTTGTAAGCTTGGTTGCTCCGTTGCACCTCGTTTATAAAGTGAAGCAATATCATGATCGGTTAACTTATCGCTCATTGTTAGTCTCCATTTTATACTTGATACATTGCTTTAGCTTGGCTAGCGCGTAACGGATGCGGCTTTTGATATTTTCAGTTGTTTCTACCGCTAGTTCGGCAATTTCTTTGAGGGTAAAATCAGCTTCGTGTTTAAGTAAAAACGCCTCTTTTTGCTCACGTGGCAATTGTGCTAGGCACACTTTTAACTGCGCTGCTTGCTGAGCCTGCTCGAGCTTTTCAGCATCTGGTCGACTGTTATGATCAGCAAATTCGGCAATTTCAATGTCTTGATTATCACCGTCTAGCCATTTGTTTTGCGTACCAGTGCGGCGGTAATGATCAATCAATTCATTGTGCGCAATACGATACAACCAAGTGGTAAACTTAGCGCTCACTTGATACTGTGAGCGCGCTTTTATCAGCTTATTCCAGACTTCTTGATAAAGCTCTTCAGCCACTTGCGGGTTTGCGCACTGGCGTAAAAAATAACGATATAAGCTATTTTTATGGCGTAGGTACAGCTGGGTAAAAGCCTGTACATCACCTTGTCCATAACTCAACATTAATTGCTCATCAGCTAGTTCTGTCATAACATCCTTTACTTAAATCATACCAATCGTGTTAAGTTATTAGTCATTTATAGCGACATATAAATAGAGTGATAACAAGGCATAAACTTTGACATATAGTTGTTCTATTTGAGAAATTTATAACACAGTTAGCGCTTTATTTAGCGCGCTAGAATGACTAAATATTTAAGTTGATTGGTATCACAGTGCCGCAGCATTATTAACGAGTTGCACAAACTCACTACGATAGCCAAATGTGTCTATGCCTTTGTTAGCGGTTGCCAATTTAGCGCAATCTTCATACTGCCAGTCTCCGATATATTTTGCACCTTTTAATAACTGCGCAAAACCAGCCACTGCGGCGGCAAATTTAAAGTCTTGGCTGGCTTGCGATAAAGGCAGCTCACCTTTAGGTGTTGCAACAGCTTGAGTGATCAACTTACTTTGCTCAGCGTCAGGCTGTTTATAACGCACTTTTACAAAGGCGAGTTCATTGCTGGTAGCCAGTTTTTTGTCTTCTTTAGATTGGTAACGCAGCTCATCAATTTGTTTATGATCTGAGTTGGCTAAGGTTATTTCATACAGCGCAGTCACGCTATGCCCTACCCCTAACTCTGCGGCATCGACCTTATCGTTATTAAAATCTTCATTAGCGAGTACGCGATTTTGATAACCAATTAAACGATATTCAGCCACCTGCTGTGGATTGAATTCCACTTGAACTTTTACGTCTTTGGCAATAATTTGCATGGTACTGCTGAGTTCATCGACCAGTACTTTGCGTGCTTCGTTTATGTTATCTATGTAAGCATGCTGGCCGTTACCTATATTCGCCAGTTGCTCCATTAGGCCATCATTATAATTACCTTGGCCAAATCCCAAAGTAGTTAAGGCAATCCCCGTCTTGCGCTTAGATGCCACCAGCTCTGTGAGTTTATCGATTGATTGGGTGCCCACATTAAAGTCGCCATCAGTGGCTAGAATCACCCGATTAATACCTCCTTTTTTAAAATTTTCGGCCGCAATTTGATAAGCCAGTTCAATACCTTGCTCGCCATTAGTTGAGCCGCCTGCTGCCAGTTTATCTAACGCGGCGCTGATAGTTTGTTGATCATTGCCTTTCGTTGCTGGCAAAACCACGCCTGCGGCACCGGCATACACGACAATGGCAACTGAATCATTTTCATCTAATTGTTTAGTTAACATGGTTAAACTGGTTTTTAATAAGGGTAACTTATTTGGTGCATTCATAGAGCCAGATACATCCAGTAAAAACACTAAATTCGCTGCCTTTAAATCGGCTTTTTCAATCTCAAAACCTTTAATGCCAATTTTTAACAGTTGCCGATGCTCATTCCAAGGAGCTGTTGCCATCTCGGTATGAACATTAAAAGGTGTAGCTATGCTATTGGGTGCACTGTAATCGTAGTCAAAATAATTAATAAAAGCTTCTTCACGCACTGCGTCATTAGGTGGTAATTTCCCCATATTGAGCATACGCCGAGTATTGCTGTAACTGCCCGTATCAACATCAATTGAAAAGGTTGAAACCGGTTCAGTACCAACTTGTTTTACTGGGTTTTGCTGGGATTTCAAATAGTTTTCACGTTCTTGTTCAGTAGTAAATACCACATCATCAATAGGCATTGGTTGTGGCATTTGCGGCATTAACATAACACTTGCATGCGTTAAACCTTGAGGGCTTGCTGCGTAGCTTACCGGGTGCAATCGTTGTCGTTTTTGCAGCTGAACTTGCTGCTCAAGCCCCTGTTGACTATCTACTTCAGTTTGCGTTACTTCGATCGCATCTGTTTGTTGCTCTTGCTCTTTAACAGAGCTACGTGATGTGTGATCACAGCCAGCTAAACCAGCCAAAACCGCGATACTTAATAGCGTCAAACGCAAATTGTTTTTACCATAGTGGTAACATGTAGTGTGGTTCATAAACTCACCTTGTTATTAATTAGGATTACTAAACCTATTAACGGATGACTTTAAAAAGTAGGGTTAATTATTTTTAAAATACCCTGCTGAACAAGGAATTGTTAAGAATAAGTTATTCAAATTTAAAGAGTAATCAGCTGGCAATTTAATATCAACGTCAGTTGCGTTGGGGTATAATTACGCTACCTGCCATCTACTTGGTGACTTTAGTTTTGTATTCAACTCCAATTAAACGGACTTTATTTTCCACTGCGATTTTAATTTTAGGCATTATTTTTATTGCCGCTAACTTACGCGCCCCCGTTACAGGGCTTGCTCCTGTGCTTGAGCAAATAATTTTGACCTTTAACTTAAGCCCTTCGCAAGCCGGTATGCTCACAACACTGCCGTTAATTGCCTTTGCTTTAGCCAGCCCGATGGCGGCAAGTCTTGCTAAAAAACAAGGGCTAGAAATATCATTGTTTATTGCGCTTATTCTGATTGGTTTGGGCCTGGCTTCACGACTGATTGACTCTATGCCAATGCTTTACTTAGGCACAGCAGTCATTGGCATCGGTATCGCAATTGGTAACGTACTGTTACCGAGTTTAATTAAACGCGACTTCCCACATAAAGTTGCAGTGATGACCTCTACTTACGTACTAGCAATGGGAATTTTTGGTGGTAGTTATGCCGCGCTTATTATTCCGCTGGCTGAATATAAAAGTATCGGCTGGCAATTAGCCCTTGCTTGTTATGGCTTACTTACCCTAGTTAGTATTGTTATTTGGCTACCACAGTTAAAACTTCATACTAAGCCAACAAAAGATCTACTGGCGAGTGTCAACACCAACAAAGTATGGCACGAGGCGCTTGCGTGGCAAATTACCTTATTGCTGGGGTTAAATTCATTTTTTACCTATATTATGATTAGTTGGTTGCCGAGCATTTTGATTGAAGCAGGTCATACAGCACAACACGCGGGAGCTTTGCAAGGCGCATTTCAGGTAGCCTCAGCAACCCCTGGCATCATCTTAATACCGCTACTTGCCAAGCTTAAAGATCAACGCATATTAACTAGCTTATTAGCGCTGGTAGCCGCATTTTGCTCATTAGGATTACTGTTTATCCCTGAGTTTGCAGCAATGTGGGCTATTACCTTAGGATTTTGTTCAGGAGCATGTTTTATTCTAGGGTTATCGTTTATTAGCTTACGTACCCATGACACCCGTCAGGCTACATCACTTTCAGGCATGGCACAGTGTTTGGGTTATTTGCTTGCAGCCTCTGGGCCTATTATCGCAGGCTCATTACATAGCTACTTTGGCAATTGGACAACCACCTTATGGTTATGTGCTTTTGCGAGTGCATTGTGCGCCGTATTTGGTTATTTAGGTGGACGTAATATCACCATGAGAAATGACAACTAAAGCACTTAAATAAATGCATTGCTTAAACGCAATGCATTTATATCTTTAAGAGGAGGACGACCAAAAAATCGGGTGTACTCTCGGCTAAATTGTGAGGCGCTTTCATAGCCCACTTGCAAAGCAGCCGTATTCGCATCAAGGCGCTGATTCAGCATTAATTGCCTCGCCTCTTGTAAACGTAAATTCTTGATATATTGCAAAGGGCTGAGTTTAGTCACTTCTCGAAAGTGCTGGCGAAACGTTGATTCACTCATATGCGCCTCAACAGCTAAGTCAACTATCGAAAAATCATCTTTATAATTTTGTTTTAACCAATATAAAATTTTAGCTATTTTTTGACTAGCGGATCCTGCGGTTACTATTTGCCTTAATTGATAACTATGTGGGCTTTGTAATAACCGAAAAACAATCTCCTCTTGGATTAAAGGGGCGAGTTGCAAAAGCAGCTTAGGCTCGTTTAATAATTTAATCAGCCTATTTATAGCATCTAAAAGCCCCTCATCAGCATCGACTACCGACATAGCACATTGACGAGCTACATGATCTTGAGATGAAAAATCCATATTAGCAACTGCTTGACCTAAAACTTTACTGTCGATACATAAGTGCAACCCTAAAAAAGGTCGTTGTATAGACGCTGAAGTAATATGGCTTACAACTGGCACATCAACAGAGGCAACTAATGTTTGTCCTTCTGCATAATCATAAATATCTTCGCCCAAGGTAACACGCTTGCCACCTTGCACAGTAATGCCTAAACCAAGCCCATAAACACATGGCATAGGCTCAGACACATTGCTGCGACGTACTAATTTAAGCGCATCTATCTGAGTGTTAAAAATACCATCGTGTGTAGCAATTGCTAACACGGATTCGGTTAAGGTCTGTTTACTAGTCATCGCGTTTTAATTTGATCTCATCATACTTTAATCAAAGCTTAGCACTAAGCACACTCATAAATATTAAAAACAATCACGATCTGTTGTTTTAGGCAAAAAACACATTGGTTTTAACAAACACATTTAGCCATTATCAGTAATAATAAATATTCGCTCAGGCATATCAATGCGCTGACAGGTTATCACTATAAAAACCCAAATAATTCACTTCTCTACGCACTATTTTAAACAGCAAATTAAGCAGCCTAAGGTAAAGCTTACCTACTGCGATATTTTTGCTTTTTAACAATTTAATTTTTAAAGAGACATTATGCTTAAAGTAAATAACCACACAAAATACCCGTTTGTTGCAGCTATTGCCGCACTTGCAGCAATGGGGGAGTTATATCGTCTAAAAAACTTGTTGAACGAAGCCTTAGATAAAGGACATACCATTGATGAGCTTAATAGTGCATTTTCTTATATGGTTACCTACATTGGTGCCCCTCGGGCGTTAAATAGCCTAAACGTGCTAAAACAAATATGTTTGCAAAGACAGCCAAATCGTACAGCATTGGTTGAAAAAGAAATTGAACACCTATCCACGACTAAAATAAACAGCGCCCAAAGCAGGCTTTCTCATCACTGTTACTTGGCAATAAAGCTGGGGGCATTGGCGGTGGACGATAATTTTCAAGCTCTGCTTCAAGCCCATTTAGTTACATGTCTTGATTCGCAATTTGAAGCAGCACACATAAATGCCGTGATCAATTCACTGGCTATTAAAGCAGATATAAACGTAGCAATGCGCGCTAATGTATCTTTTGCAAAATTGTTAGAGCGCGCATAGTAGTAATATACATTACGAAATTAGACGCTTAAGGCACAGTATCAAAGCCAGTTATAGTGTTTAGCTCTTTTAACCAAGATGGACTTGAACGACACCAAATTTGTGCTTTAGGTATAAGTTGCTCACGCTGCTCAATAGCCCCAATACGTAGGCCATAAATTTTATCGCCATCACCGACTGACGTTGCATACAAAGAGGTTCCGCAATTACCACAAAATCCCTGTGCACGCTTATTACCACTTTCGGCTGTTTTTATATATTCTTTCGGCGCAGCTGCAGTAAACGTAACCGCGTTAGGATGTGATATAACCACAGTTCGAAATGGGGAACTTGCGATAATTTGGCAATCAGTACAATGACAATTTATTACTTTATTTTCATCAACTTCTGCATGGTAAGTAACTTCCCCACAATGACAACGTCCGGTAATTTGCATTTAAGATCCCTACATAGAATTTTAACTAACTAAAGTGGTATCACTTTACGCCAACTTCCCTTGTATTTTCAACAAACGTTTAGGTCATTAACGGTTTTTATACTGGGTTTTACAGTGGCTGCGCATAATAGCGGGATTGCGTAACTTTAAATGTTTTGTTGTACGGCCAGCATGGCGCTTGCGCCAAACTTTAAACGAACCCGATGAGATATTGTCGCGCATAAAATTAACTAACTGGGAATGATTTAAACCATAAAGGTTTTCAATGGCTTCAAATGGCGTGCGATCTTCCCATGCCATCTCGATAATTCTAGACATTTGGCTACTATCAAACATAACAGACTCTTCTACAAAATATCTTTATACCCGACATAGCAAGAATACGATCAATCTGTAATTTCAACTCGCCATGGTGGATTCAGCCGATTACACCCCGCCCAATAAAGTTTAATTTTATTGCCTGATGGGTCTTTTAACACCGCTTCTCGCCATAAATAACGCTGCTCGGTGATCGCTGATTCAAACTCAAAGCCCTTAGCTTTTAGTGACGCGACCCACTTTTCTAGTTCTGCGCTTTCAAAATATATAACCGCGCCATTACTAAACACATCATCGGTTAATAATAAAGAAAATGTAGCTTTATTAGGGCACTCAAAGCGTGAATAATGATCCATTTTTACAATTTGTGTAAAGCCCATGGCCAGGTAAAATTGATTTGCTTTTTCGATGTCAGAGACAGGTAAAGTGATTTGATTAAGGTTCATAGTCGTTACCTAAATATTGAGTTAGATAACGACTTTAAAACCTTAACTTAACTTGAGGTCAATTAGTAATTTGTATCTTGATATTAAGAAGCTTGATAGCGATTTGCTTGTTTGATGCTAGCAAAATCGTTAAAGCGAACACCGTGTTTTTTCATTACCTCAAGTACTTTCTTGCTGATCATTTGGCGTAAATAAAACGGTTGATTCGGCACAAAATGGTGAATCGTATGGGTATGGCCAAAGTTAAAACAAAACAAGTTAAACGGTGCGAACAAGCGACTCGTTAAAACATGCGTTTGCTCCAGCATGTTATTAACGCCGCCATAGTAATGCATTGATGAAGTCACAAAATTTAATGAACTTGAACGCACAATATTAGGCACAATCAACACCACCATTAAAAACTCAAACACCGCCATAGTATCTAGCAACAACGCCGGCGAATTAGCCGCAAGTGGGGTAAATAAATCAACTAAATGGAACACAATTACGCTGTATAAAATAGCAAAGTACGCTGTGGTAACCGGAAACCCTGCGTTAAATACCTTAAAAAAGCTAAACCCTTTGATTTCTTTACTAAAACGTTTAGCGTTAATTAACAAGCCGAGTAAGCCATCAACAATTACCAACGCCCGTAACAATGGCTTTTTAATGCCATTACCCACTAAGCGCTCTTCTAAGTCTTGCTCAGTACCCGACACTTTATGATGATGTAAATGCATTTTACGGCGATACCATGGGCTAATAGTATTTGGGCGCATTAGCCACACTGTTAGCATCATAAAGTTATGTAGAAAAGGCTGGTTACTAAAGTACTGTTTATGGATCAGGTCGTGTTCAAGCTCGTGGGAAATTGACGCTGCAATGGCTGCTAAAATAATACATAGCCACGCAGGGATAATAGCGAAGTAATAAAGTGCACCAACCCCAATTAACGCACTGAGTGATAATAATAAAATAGCCATCCCGATAGTATTTTGATGGGCTAATAACGGGTGCTTTTGACGAAGCTTAGCTTCTTCAGCTTTAATCGCCTTAACAATGGCTTGAATATTTTCCTTAGCACTTAACGTGGTCATAATAAATAGCAACTGATAATCAAAGTTGCGCAAATGATACCCGAATAAATAAAAAGCTGCTAGAGCAACGAGCAACGAGCAACGAGCAACGAAAAAATAAAAGTGCCGTTAATTTAAGTCAAGCATGTTTTTTTAATATAACTACAATTGGTTAAGTTAGCCGTAGCTAAATCGACTTAAATTAAAATAGCAGTCTTTTGACCTGTAAGAATTATTATGGCGACAGAGTGCCATGAACGGACGTTGCCGATCCTAATTGCTTGTTATAAGCATTTTAATTCTGGGATCCTGTTATATAAAGCTTCTCTTACTCTACCTTCTAGTTCAAACGCTTCAGCTTCCCACGGTTGATATTTAGAGCATGAGTAATTTGAATCACTAGCTGACAAGTTGGGATAGCTTTTGCCTTTTCAGAGACTATAACCTTCGCATGGTTCCGTCGGCAGGTCTTTCTTTTTGACTTTTATAATAAAATGCAAGATGCAAGACCTGATGCTGTTTTTCTTCGATATGGCGCGCGGGTTTGCAGTCTCAGCCCAAATTGTTGGGCGAACATAATCGACTTGTTAGAGTTTTTTTGCCAACTTATTATGAATTGCACGGTATGACGTCTCTAGTCTTTTTAAATGCTTACTGACATTTTTCCATTCCCAAACTAAAAAAGACCCAAACTCTGGATAAGTATCCTGCCACTCTTTTGCTTCCTTTTTATCTCTTGCATGAAGCGAAAACAACACGAAGTAATCTCCTTCAATAAAAATATTGAAATTGATTGTGCCCCAGCCATCTGCTGTATATCTAGAGGTAGCACCATCACACTTATCTGGAACCAAATCATGTTTCTCAATGTAAACCTCCCCACCAGTGTCAGAGTAATGGAGAGTCAAGTTGATATCTTTACACCTAAAGTCATTCTCAGATAGTTTGAAATTAGCATATTCATTCAAATCCTTCCGATTAGAAAAAAATTGTATTTCTTTATCGAAATCTGAATAAGCTTCGTAAATAAGAACATCATCTTCAAAGATAAGATTAAGAACCTTTGGTAGTTCTGAAATTGGAATTCCGTTTACAAGAGACATACAGAAAACTCTAACGAGCCTGTAGAATAACTCGTTTTTAATTTATTTTTATTGATGCATTAACCATAGCCCAGTTGCTATTTTGATTCAATCGACAACTGGCTTTCACGTAAAAAATAAAAAGAGGGCTTGGTGTTGTTTTAATTGGCATTTTTGCAGGTGTTTGAGTGGCTTATTTTATGTGGTAAGTGCCTAGCCTTATCAGTACATCGTGATTACAGGAGGTGAACCGCCCACTGCACTTACTGTAAATAAAAAGCGCATATGGGTGATGTTGAAAGAGCTCAGGCTACCCGATTAGTGTAAGCTACATTTGCAACAAGAACTTACGTAAATCACGCTCTTGTCTCATTATGTGTAAAATAAAAACCTTATCATTGTCTATTTTGTAAAATATACGACAAGGATTAACTATCACTTCACGGTAATTCATATTTGATAGTTCAATCGGTGTTTTCCCTGATTCAGGGAAATCTTCAAGGTGTTCAACTTTAGCAAAGATTTTCGCCACCAACTTTTTAGCTGACAGCAAGTTACTCAATGCAATATATTCAGCGATATCGTTTAGATCTTCCAGAGCAGGATTTGTCCAGATTATTTCAGCCATTTATTCATTTTCTCTTTAGCTTCAATATTAGACGTAGTTTCTCCTCTACTTATTGCCTGCTCACCTTTAGCCAACGCCTCAAGGATTTGCATACGTTTCTGCATGAATTCGAAGTCATCAACATCAACAAGATACGCTGACGGTTGCCCATGTTCGGTGATTAATACGGGCTCTTTAGTTAAATGCAGTTCAGATAATATTTTCGTCGCTTGGCGTTTCAATGTTGTTACTAACTCTACTCTCATAATAACCTCCATAAAAATGTATCACTATAGTAGCACTGAGTAAGCAATTTAGGAAACACAGCTAACGAGCATGTAGATTAAAATTAGACGAAACTAGACTGACATATTCGATTGATGAAACCAGCCCTCTTGAGTAGTGCCATGATGAAGTTAACCGATGAATGTCTCGGCTCTGGCATACTGCTTTGCTCTACCTTCTAAATCCATTTGGTCGTAGTGCCCCAGCGACCCCAAAAGGATATGGGAAAAACCTGGCTGCGATAAAAGCGCCTCTATATGTGTTTGCCGTAAGCTACTTGCTTAACAGCCACATCGACAGACGAAGTAAACGAATTTGTTTATTGATTTAGAATTGACCGTCCATTTATAAAAACGGTCAAAAAGAATACTAGTGCCTATTGACAGAGTTAAGGCTCATATGTGTTAGGTGTTTTTATTACCTGAGTCGGGTGTGTCATTGCAAAGAGCGCATTCTACACCTTTACGGGATTGATAGATTCTTGAACCAATAAATACCAATGTTGTTATAAATGACCATGTAACTGCAAATATAATAGAGTCTTCGATAGTGTGCTGCTTAAGTAATTGAACAATAAAAAGTAAAATTAACACTCCGATAAAAACTTTAAGCGCCCTCATAATCCAGAATTTATAACCCATATGACCTCCAAGTATAATGAACACCTAATAAGGCTGTAGAATTACTCGTTTTTAATTTATTTTTATTGATGGTTTAACCATAGTCGAGTTCCTATTTTGATTCAATCGCTTACTTCGATTTTACGTAAAATATAAAAAGAGGATTTGCTGTTGCTTTA
>NZ_JACJDS010000021.1:0-88029 GCF_014163635.1 Pseudoalteromonas sp. SR44-8 | reverse complement strand
CAGCTAAAAGCAGAAACAAGCTTTAATAAAGGCATGCCCGCAAAACAGAAAAAAGCTATGCGCAGTACAGATTACCTTGAAAAGGTATTGAAATCATAGACTTTTTTCATGCTCTTGCCCTGGGTCGATTACCAAAATTGCAGCATCAAAAGCGGGCTTAACACATTTATTTAACTTTCCCTCTTATAATCAAGACAAAGGTCGATTACCAAAATTGCAGCATCAAAAGCGGGCTTAAAACATTTATTTAACTTTCCCTCTTATAATCAAGACAAAGGTCGATTACAATACGCGCATCTAAAAGGCAGGTTGCCTTTATCTGCAAGCAACTAGAGTGGATTTTCTTCTTCATGGCAATCAAACTTGCAATCAATGGTTTTGGTCGAATTGGTCGAAATATTGTTCGCGCTCTTTATGAATCGGGCTTAAGCGACGAGATCAAAATTGTTGCGATTAATGAACTTGCTGATCCTCAAGGGATCGCTCATCTTCTTAAATATGATACGTCTCATGGCCGTTTTGCGTTTCCAGTTACTTTAGGTGAAGACACCTTATCGGTAGCGGGCGATACAATTGCTTTATTTGCAGAACAAAACCCGCGTGAATTACCTTGGCAGTTACTTGATGTTGATGTGGTTTTAGAATGTACTGGTGTGTATCACTCTCGTGAACATGCGCAATTACATCTTGATGCTGGCGCAAAGAAAGTCTTATTTTCTCAGCCCGCAGATGCGGATGTTGATGCCACTATTGTTTATGGTATCAATGATGATGAACTACTCGCTGAGCATACGATTGTCTCTAATGGATCATGTACCACAAACTGTATAGTACCGGTGATTAAAGTACTTGATGATGCCTTTGGTATAGAATCAGGGGCGATTACGACTATTCATGCGTCGATGAATGATCAGCAAGTAATTGATGCTTATCATCATGATTTACGTCGTACCCGCGCTGCGAGTCAGTCGATTATTCCCGTTGATACTAAATTAGCTCGCGGTATTGAGCGTATTTTACCTAAGTTCCATGGCCGCTTTGAAGCTATTTCGGTGCGAGTACCTACTATCAATGTTACTGCGATGGATTTGAGTGTGACTGTCAACGCCGATGTTGATTTAAAAGCGGTAAATAAGGTATTAAAAGCAGCAGCGAGAGACCGCCTAGAAGGTATTTTAAGTTATACCGAAGAGCCATTGGTCTCGGTTGATTTTAATCATGACCCACATTCTTGTATTATAGATGGCACACAGACACGAGTCAGTCATAAACGACTGATAAAGTTGTTAGTGTGGTGTGATAATGAGTGGGGGTTTGCTAATAGAATGCTCGATACAGCACGAGTGATGATGGCAGCAAGTAATTAATATAAAAGTTCAAACCTAAAAATAAAACCTATATATTTCAAGTCAGTATCGTTAACTAAGGAGAAGTCCATGTCGGTCATAAATATGGCGGATTTAGATTTAAACGGCAAACGCGTGTTAATTCGTGAAGATTTAAATGTACCAGTAAAAGCAGGTAAAGTGACCTCAGATGCACGTATTCGTGCTGCATTACCGAGTATTAAATTAGCCCTTGAAAAAGGCGCTAAAGTAATGGTTATGTCACACCTAGGCCGCCCTACGGAAGGGGAATATGATGAAGCGTTTTCTTTAGCGCCAGTTGTTGATTACCTTAATGAAGCACTTGAACAAAATGTACGTCTTGAAAAAGATTACTTAAATGGCGTTGAAATTGCTGATAATGAAGTGGTCGTTTTTGAAAACGTACGCTTTAATGTTGGCGAAAGCAAAGATGACGAAGCGTTATCTAAAAAGCTTGCTGCATTATGTGATGTGTATGTAATGGATGCATTTGGTACCGCCCATCGTGCTCAAGCGTCTACCCATGGCGTTGGTTTATTTGCAGATGTTGCTTGTGCAGGCCCACTATTGGCGGCTGAATTAGAGGCATTAGGTAAAGCACTTGATAACCCCGCTCGTCCATTAGTGGCGATTGTGGGCGGCTCTAAAGTATCAACTAAACTAACAGTACTTGATTCACTTTCAACGATTGTTGATCAATTAGTCACTGGTGGCGGTATTGCAAATACCTTTATTGCTGCGGCAGGCTACCCGGTTGGTAAGTCATTATACGAAGCTGACCTAATTGATGAAGCAAATAAGCTAAGTGCGGCTGCTAAAAGTAATAATGGTGAAATACCAGTACCTACTGATGTGGTTGTTGGCAATGAGTTTTCAGAATCAGCCGTTGCAACATTAAAAGATGTTAGCGAAGTAACAGACACAGATATGATTTTTGATATTGGCCCAGATACAGCGAGCAAACTTGCAAAAATTATTGCTAATGCAGGTACTGTTGTATGGAATGGTCCAGTAGGTGTATTTGAATTTGACCAGTTTGGTAATGGCACCCGTGCTATTGCTCAAGCAATCGCTAATTCAAATGCGTTCTCAATAGCTGGTGGCGGTGATACGTTAGCAGCGATTGATAAATACGGCATTGCCGATAAAATTTCGTATATTTCAACTGGCGGTGGTGCTTTCCTTGAGTTTTTAGAAGGGAAAAAATTACCAGCAGTTGCTATGCTTGAACAACGCGCTAAGTAATTAGCGTTTACTCAATGTAGTTAGCAATTGTTAGTTTAGGCTGCTAACTACACTGAGTATGATCAGATATTAAATACCTCTCACCCTTATTTAATAGCTGGTTTTGTATGACGGTAAATTTGGCAAGAGCCAATACTATCGAGGTGCAGTGATTGCACCGAACTCAACTATTCCGTTCGAACTAGGTAGTTTTGCGCGTGCGCAGCTATCGACAATTTGGAGAATACCAAATGGCTTTAATCAGTATGCGACAACTTCTTGATCATGCAGCTGAACATGGTTATGGCGTACCAGCATTTAACGTTAATAACCAAGAGCAGATCCGCGCTATTATGATGGCGGCTGACAAAACTAACAGCCCAGTAATTGTACAAGGTTCAGCTGGCGCTCGTGCCTATGCTGGTGCCCCATTTATACGTCATATGATTTTAGCTGCGATTGAAGAGTGGCCACATATTCCAGTGGTAATGCATCAAGATCACGGTACCTCACCTGGCGTTTGCCAACGTTCAATTCAATTAGGTTTTTCATCAGTGATGATGGATGGCTCGTTAATGAGCGATGGTAAAACACCATCATCATATGAGTATAACGTTGATGTAACGCGTAAAACTGTTGAACTTGCACACTCTTGTGGTGTGTCTGTTGAAGGCGAGTTAGGTGTGCTAGGCTCACTTGAAACTGGCGAAGCTGGCGAAGAAGATGGCGTTGGTGCTGAAGGTAAACTAACCACAGACCAAATGCTAACCGATCCAGAAGAAGCGGCCGATTTTGTAAGTAAAACCCATGTTGATGCCTTAGCGATTGCGTGTGGTACTTCACACGGCGCGTATAAATTTACACGTCCGCCAACGGATGATATTTTGGCGATTGATCGTATTAAAGCGATCCACGCACGTATTCCTAACACTCACTTAGTTATGCACGGTTCGTCATCAGTGCCGCAAGAATGGCTTGAGATCATCAACCAATATGGTGGTGAGATCCCAGAAACCTATGGTGTGCCAGTTGAGCAGATCGTTGAGGGAATTAAGTTTGGTGTGCGTAAAGTAAATATCGATACAGACTTACGATTAGCATCTACAGGGGCTATTCGTCGCCATCTTGCGCTTAATCCAGCAAACTTTGATCCACGTAAGTATTTAGCTGAAGCGACAAAAGCAATGACTGAGATCTGTGTTGCACGTTATGAGTCATTTGGTACAGCGGGTCAAGCAGGTAAGATCAAACCAATCTCACTTGATGAGATGCACCTTAAATATTTAACGGGTGAATTAGATCCGAAAATTAAATAATTTAATTTATTAAGTTATAAAACAGCCAGTAGTGTTAAAGCTACTGGCTTTTTTATGCCTGATCGTAAAAGATCATTATTTTACCAAGCAGGGGCTTTGGGATCATTGCTTTACTAACTGTGCTTTGTTGGGATCAGATTTTTACTAAGGATCAGCTTGATTGGCAGAGGTTTTGTTATAAAAATAGCCATTTCAAAGCTTTGTTGTATAAATGATCAACAACTTATGGCTTTGGCTAGGTAAAACACTGATCCCAGATCTAACTCGGTTGGTAAACGAATGATCCCTGAAATGAAACTTGGTAGGATTTTGATCTCTGTTAATGATCGCCGATGTTAATAGGCGTTTTAATTGAGTTAGAGTGTGAAGATGCTTTCGTGGCTTACATCGTGATACTGTATAGTTGATTATTGAAAGGGGAATTTAATACAAAGTAGTAATGTAGCAATTATAAAGTATGATTTTTAAATGTGAAATTTGATAATGTATGCTAACTTTGTACCTTAAAAGGGTTTATTTTGCATTTTTTACCCCGCATTTCGATTTACACGTTACACTTTCATAAAAATGTCATACTTAGTCATAATAATGAAAACTAGTTCGATAACGAAAGAGATAAATTGGAATGTCACGTAAAGTACTTGTCGTCGATGACGAAGCACCGATCAGAGAGATGCTGGTTTTTGTATTAGAGCAAAATGGTTTTCAAGCAATTGAAGCGGAAGATTACGATTCAGCCATTGCAGCGATGGTAGAGCCTTATCCAGATATGGTGTTATTAGATTGGATGCTACCAGGTGGTAGTGGAATTCAAATTGCTAAAAAGTTTAAGCAAAGTGAATATACTCGCCAAATTCCTATTATTATGCTGACTGCTCGCGGCGAAGAAGAAGATAAAGTTCGCGGTCTTGAAGTCGGTGCTGATGATTATGTTACTAAACCATTTTCACCAAAAGAATTAATGGCGCGTATTAAAGCCGTTATTCGTCGTGTGTCGCCTACTTCATTGGAAGAAGCGATTGATGTACATGGTTTACGTCTTGATCCTATTTCACACCGTGTTACCTCTGAAGGTAGCGAGTTGGATATGGGACCGACAGAATTTCGCTTATTGCATTTCTTTATGACTCATCCTGAACGTGTTTATAGCCGTGAACAGCTACTAGATAACGTATGGGGGACTAATGTCTATGTTGAAGATAGAACCGTAGACGTGCATATTCGTCGCTTACGCAAAGCGATTGCACCGCTTGGTCATGACCGTTTAGTACAAACTGTACGTGGTGCAGGCTATCGTTTTTCCAGTAAATTATAAGAGTCATGGAGATGACCAAGCCAATAACTAATTTTGGCTTAAATTTACTTACTCTAAGGTAAAGTGAGTGTATGTATCGAGTTGTTAATAAGCAGGCGTTAGCAAAGCGTCTGTTTATCTATTTCCTACCTTTATTATTAATTGGCGTGCTTATTGGTGCGCCATTTTTGCTTTTATTTTTAGGATCTTTTTCACTGCTTGTTTGGCATTATCATCAACTCTATCGGCTCAGTGATTGGCTATTGAATCAACGTAGTTTTAATCCACCTGAAGGCGAGGGGGCATGGGAGCAAGTATTTGAAGGGATCTACCATTTACAACATCGCAACCGTAAAAAACGTAATGAATTAGCTGATTTGATCCGTCGTTTTCGCGATGGCGCAGAAGCAGTGCCTGATGCGGTTATTGTTCTACAACGTGATTTAAGTATTGTTTGGTGTAATCAACTAGCTTTAAAAGTGCTTGGATTACAGTGGCCAGCGGATCATGGTCAACGGCTTGACAACCTTATTCGCGATCCTAAATTTGCGAAATACATGCAAACGGAATTGTTTGATGAAGCATTAGAACTTGAAAGTGGTCACAGTGTTGAGCAAGTTTTAGAGTTTCGGGTAATGCCATATGCCAGCTCACAATTAATGGTTGTTGTGCGTGATGTCACGCGACTGAAGCAACTTGAGCAAATGCGCAAAGACTTTGTGGCCAATGTATCTCATGAGCTACGTACGCCATTAACCGTTGTTACAGGTTACTTAGAAATGTTTGATGGCGATATGGTGCCACCACCGGCAATGTGGAATAAAGCACAAGGTACTATGCTTGAACAGTGTAAACGCATGGATAGCTTGGTAAATCAGCTATTGTCGTTATCACGTATTGAAGGCGCTCGACGTCAAGATAATGATAAAGCGATCAATGTACCGCAGTTACTTAGCTATATTAGGACTGAAGCACAATCATTGAATCAAGACAAAGGGCATGAGTTGATATTTGATATTGATGCTAACGTCGATATAAAAGGCGCTGAAGAGGAGCTGCGCAGTGCCTTCTCTAATTTAGTGTTTAATGCCATTCATTACACCAAGGCGGGCGGTAAAATAACCGTAAGCTGGCAGCTAAAAGATAATCAAGCGTACTTTTCAGTGGTTGATAATGGCGATGGTATTGCACCAGAGCATATTAATCGTTTAACTGAGCGTTTTTATCGGGTTGATAAAGCGCGTAGTCGTACAACCGGTGGCTCAGGGCTGGGTTTAGCCATCACCAAACATGTATTAACTCGTCACGATAGCCAATTGATAATTAAAAGTAAATTAGGCGAAGGATCATGTTTTTCGTTTGCTTTTAGTCGTGAAAAAACAGTGCTATTAAATAATTGAGCCAAAAAGCCCAAAGTCATAAAAGTGTCATTTTAGAGTAATCTAACTGTCATCTATTCTCTTTAGAGTAGACGACAGTTAAGAAATAGACGAACAAAATCGGAGCAACCTAATGAGATTTAAAAACCTAGTAGCCGCAATGGGTGTGGCAGTAACAACATTTGTATCTGCACAAGCAATGGCAGTAGATACAGTTATTCCTGAGTATCAAAAAACCAGTGGTATTTCAGGTAATTTTTCATCTGTGGGCTCTGATACTTTAGCCAACATGATGACCTTTTGGGCTGAAGAATATAAACGTATTTACCCAAATGTGAACATCCAAATTCAAGCGGCTGGTTCATCTACTGCGCCACCGGCATTGACAGAAGGCACAGCAAACTTTGGCCCGATGAGCCGCAGAATGAAATCAAAAGAAATCGAAGCGTTTGAAAAACGTTACGGTTATAAACCTACCGAAGTACGTGTAGCGATTGATGCATTGGCAGTATTTGTTCATAAAGACAATCCAATTGAAGGTTTACGTATCGACCAAATCGATGCGATTTTCTCTTCAACTCGTAAATGTGGTGCTGATGCAGATGTGACTCGTTGGAGTGATGTAGGTTTAACGGGGAATTGGGCTGCAAAAGACATTCAGCTTTATGGCCGTAATTCTGTATCTGGTACTTACGGATACTTTAAAAACAAAGCGCTATGTAAAGGTGACTTCCGTAACAACGTGAACGAGCAACCAGGTTCAGCATCGGTAGTGCAATCAATTTCTTCATCAGTGAATGCAATTGGTTACTCAGGTATCGGTTATAAAACATCAGGCGTACGTACTGTACCACTGGCGAAAAAAGGCGATAACTTTGTTGATGCAACACTTGAAAATGTAGCAACAGGTAAATACCCACTGTCGCGCTTTTTATATGTTTATGTGAATAAACACCCGAATAAACCGCTTGCACCTATTGAAGCAGAGTTCTTAAAAATGGTGTTATCACAAGATGGCCAAAAAATTGTAGAGAAAGATGGTTATGTACCACTTTCTGGCAAGATGGCAATGGGCGAACTTAAGAAGCTAGGTCTTCTTTAAACTTAACGCCAACTATGAGTTAATAAAAAACCGCGCAATGTAAATTGCGCGGTTTTTTTATATCAACTAAGTTCAGGTTAGTTAAATAGTTTCTTTTTGAGCTGTTGATGGGCATTTAAAACGCGTTTACGTTTACTTAAACCTTGGCGCTTAAAGCTCTGAATTGGCATTACGCTAGATTGCTCTTGCCCCAATGTAGGGATTGTAAAGTTAGCAACATCATCATTCGGTAATGCTATTTCTTGCTCATGTACACGTAAGGCTGCAAGGGTGTCGTTATTATCAACTTCACTCGGGCAAATAAATATGCCCATTTTACGTAATTTAACGCCTAAGCCTATGCTACTTGAATATCGTACAATTGGGGCTGCTAAGATCAATCCAACTAAAATCGGCGATAACCACCAAAAGAATACAGGCGTAAAGTAATAAGCAATACCGCCCCAAGCTAAGGCGATTAAGGTTGATAGTAATGTGTAACCTATCGCTTCTTGCCACGGAACCATGCGGCCTGATCGAGGCTGGGCGTCCCACGTTACTTTTTTACCTAAAAATACACACACCACAAAGTAGCTATGAAAAACCATCATCAGCGGGGCGATAATAATGGCAAACACGGTTTCAATGATTGAGCCTAAAATTAATTTAAATGAGCCGCCAAATTGTTTATTACGATGGATCAGTGTGACAATAATCCCCATTAATTTCGGTAATAATAACAACACAATTGTGACAAAAAGCAACGAGTTAATTAATTCTGTTTTTGCTATTTGCCAAGTCGGAAATAATTGATATGCCTGATTAAAATAGACATTACTGTTTAGTGCGCGGGTGACCGCATCTATGGTACTTAGCACTAACATTGATAACCAAATTAATGATGAAATATATGCCGTTGCACCTAATAAAAAGTGCAGCTTGCTGATTATTTTTAAACCCGACGCAGGTAACAAACCTAAATGTTGAATGTTGCCTTGCACCCAACGCCTGTCGCGAATAGCGTAATCTAAAATATTACTCGGTACTTCTTCGTAGCTACCTTGTATATCACTGAGTAATAATACATCCCAGCCAGAACGATGCAGTAATGATGCTTCGACAAAGTCATGACTTAAAATTTCGCCGCCGAAAGGGGCATTACCTTTGAGCACCGGTAAACCGCAGCAATCAATAAACGCTTTAACCCGAATGACGGCATTGTGGCCCCAGTAATTAGCGTGATTAGTCTGCCAAAAAGCTGAACCGGTTGCTAGCATTGGACTATAAAGTACTGACGCAAACTGTAGAAAGCGACCAAAGAAGGTATCTTGCCTAACAGGGATCGGAATCGTTTGAATAAGCCCAGCTTGTGGATTGTTGATCATGCTGCTGGTGAGCTCAAGCATACACTGACCCGTCATGATGCTATCTGCATCAAGTACAATCATGTGCTCGTATTTACTGCCCCAACGCTCGCAAAAGTCAGTTAAGTTACCTACTTTACGGTGTTTGTTATCTTCACGGCGGCGGTAAAAAGTTTGTTTGGCAAAATCACCTAGGCGTTCGGTCAAGGCATGCCACGCTTTTAGCTCATTGTTAGCTATTTCTTTATCTTGTGTATCACTTAATAAGTAGAAATCAAAATGCGCAAATTGGCCTGTTTTTATCAGTGAACGTAAGCTCACTTCAAAACCTGCGATAACTCGCTGCGTATCTTCATTGTAGATAGGCATAACGACAGCAGTTCTGGTTTTACTCAATGCTTGCTGATCAATTTCGATTGCTTTTTGGCGCGTCAGTGTCAGCGGGTCAATTCTAAATAATTGTAAAATAAATCCCATACAGCCACTGCAAAATGCGGTCACAATCCAAGTGAAGGTAATTGAAAACAGCGCAAGTAATGCATACTCAAGCGGGGTCATGCCATTTGAATTTAAAATATCAAACATGATCCACATACCATAAGCTGAGATGGCTAACACTAACAGTGAAAAAAGCCATACACGAGTCTTTTTAAAAGGCATTGTACTGTTACTCGACGTCATTTGGATACCAGACATAACTCCATACCTCGCTAACTTCTTTGTCACGTAGTGTTAATGATAAGCGCATGTCTACAGGCTTACCGCCCTCTGGCGCGACTTTAAAAGCAACACGCCATCCTTCATTATTTGGTAATTGTTGAACTGTTTTATCGCTTATTTCACCTGAATTTAGGGTCAAATTAGCAAGCAATTTTAGTTTGGCTGACAAGTTGTTAATATTGTCACCAGTGAAGTCAACCGTAAATTGGCGATGACTTTTTGGTGGTGGATTTTCTTCACCGGGTAATGCAGCACTGCCAATGCGAGTGCGTAAAACTCGGGCTTTATCTTGGCTTGCAAGCGCCGCGTTAAATGTTGACAATTTATAACTAAAACTAAGTGTTTCACCTGCTTTAAGTGGTTGCTCTGGTACCCAATAGCTAACGATATTGTCATTGGTCTCGGTATCAGTCGGTATTTCTACTAACTCAACTCGACCATTTCCCCATTGTCCTTGTGGTTCAATCCACAGGCTTGGGCGGGCATGATAATGTGCCTCAGTATCGAGATAGTTATTAAACTCACGGTCGCGCTGTGCTAGTCCAAAACCTTTTGGATTGTCATAACCAAATGACGTTACACTAAGCTGTTTAGGGTTATTTAGCGGACGCCACACCCATTTATTGTCTTGTGATTGCATTAGTAAACCATCAGAGTCATGTACTTCTGGTCGGTAATCATCAAAGAATTTAGTGCTATTTTCGCCGTGGTAAAACATGCTTGTAAGCGGTGCTATACCTAGTTTTTTGATATCTTTTCGGGCGAATATTTGCATTTTAGTTGTTACTTCAGTTGCTGTTGATGGACTGATCTCAAAACGATATGCGCCAGTAACAGAAGGACTATCAAGTAATGCATATAGCACAATATGTGTGTCTTCAGGTTTTGGCTTAACTAACCAAAACTCTTTAAATACTGGAAACTCTTCACCAGAGCTGAGTGCTGTATCAATCGCTAGGCCACGTGCTGAAATACCATACACTTGATCAGGGCCCACTATGCGAAAATATGAAGCGCCTTGAAATACAGCAACTTCATCTTTGTAGTCGTTATTGTTTAGAGGAAAGTGTAATCTAAAACCGGCATGCCCCAACTGAGTGGTGCCTAAAGCCGCGGTAATTTCCTGCTCAAGTGGTGCTGCGGTGCCATCATAGCGGTAGTAATCAGTTTTAAATGGTAGATTTTTTACCTTTGCATCAGCATCAACTGTGTTAATCGCGATAGGGTTTTTATAGAGAAAACCTGGATGGAATAACTGTACCTCATATAAACTTTCATCTTTCCAGATCGCATGATCTTGACGAAAACGAATCGCTCGATAGTCCTGATAATTAATATTATTTAACGCATCAACAGCAATTACGGGAGCTGCTACGTAGTCTTTGGCAGCCAGTTGTTTGGCTCTAGCTGTTACCACCGCAAATAATTTTTCAGAAGGGATTGTAAGCAAAGTTGGCTGTGTAGTTGGTACAGCATCAGCAGTATCCGCATCAGATTTTGTTATTGGTTGTTCTGCCGCACTGACATTACATGCACACAAGGCTAATAATGCACCTAATAATACCCTCGTTTTAAATGATGGATACAGAGCTGCCCGCGTTATCGTTTCCATGAGGTTTTTTCCTTTAGCCGTTATCTGGTTAATTTTAAAATGCTTTAGTTAGTTGAATTCAAGTTTGCAAAAAACGAACCTAAAATAAACTTATATATTTCAATGACTTTATATTTACTAGTATCGTAGAGGGTGTACTTTCTTTGTATAAACTGAAAATAATTACACGCAATGTATGACTACTTATTACTAATGTCAGTAGATATTACTAGAGTAAACCTTGCTATAAGGTGAATGGCAGAAAAATCACGATGGTTGGATGTAGAAAGTTTGCCTAAAGTAGGCGCTGGGAGGGAGGAAACTTGCCAATCATGATAATTGGCAAGTTAACATTAGTTATTGCACATTACCTAATGCTTGGGCATTTGCTTTGCATTGGTTATAGGCTTCAATACATTTAGTATTACATACTTTATATACCATGCCTTCGCCGGTGCTTTGCTGTTCGCAGTTCACTTCACATTGATAATTCTGTTGTGCGCATTGCTGCATTTCTGGATTTTCTATTTGGTTTTGACACCCAGCTAATATGCCTATACACAGCGAAATGCTTGATAATTTTAATAATGAATTCATGCTTATCCCAATTATTGTTATGTAATATCAACGAGCAGATTGTCTATTAGCCTTACTGGCCCTAAGAAGGCTGCCGCCAAAATCACTAGTTGACTATCATTGAGTGTAGCTTTTTTTAAGGTATCGCGCTGAGCTATTTCAAAGTAGTCAATTTTGAGCCCTGCTTGCTCTAGTTGCTGCTTTGCTTGTCGGCATATGTCGTCAAAATCACGCAGCCCCGAGTTTAACTGTTCTGCGCTCCAATTAAGGGTTTTAAATAGCACTGTCGCTGTTTCTTTTTGAGCTTCTGATAAGTAGCCATTGCGAGAGCTCATAGCTAACCCAGACACTTCACGGCTGGTTGCAACGCCAATAATTTCTACTGGAATTGACAGGTCATGAGCCATGGTTTTAATCACTTGCAACTGTTGATAGTCTTTTTCACCAAAGCACGCATAGTCAGGTTGTACTAAGTTAAATAATTTAGTAACCACCGTTGCTACACCGCGAAAATGACCTGGACGTGATCCGCCGCAATAACCCATTGATATATTTGGCACATCGACAAAGCTTTGCGCATCTAAACCGTTAGGGTAAATGGCTTCCACACTTGGGGTAAATACAATATCAGTACCAAGCTCTGCCAGTCCTTGTTTATCCGCAATGAGGGTGCGCGGGTAGTTATCAAGATCTTCGTTGACACCAAATTGCATTGGGTTTACAAAAATACTAACCACGACTTTATCAGCCATGTTTTTGGCTTTCTCAACGAGTGAAAAATGCCCTTGATGTAGATTACCCATAGTTGGCACTAGTGCTACACTAAGCCCTGCTTGGCGCCATGCTTTAATTTGACTACGTAATGATTTTATTTCAGTGATCGACTGCATTATTTAAACTCATGTTCCGTGCTTGGAAAAGCACCACTTTTAACGTCGCTACAATATTTTTTAACCGCATCCGGCATATTGCCTGTTTCGAGTAAAAAGTTTTTAGAAAATTTAGGGATGTAACCTGCTGAAATGCCAACTAAGTCATGCATGACTAGAATTTGGCCATCAGTTTGATTACCTGCACCAATACCAATGGTAGGAATATTAACCGCGTCAGTAATTAATTTGGCAAGTTCAGATGGAATACATTCAAGAACCAGCATTTGTGCGCCTGCCGCGGCAAGCGCCTGAGCATCGCTAATCATTTTTTGTGCTTGTTGTTCACTACGGCCTTGGATTTTAAAACCACCAAACACATGTACTGATTGCGGTGTTAAGCCTAAATGTCCACATACCGGTATACCTTGTTGAGTCAGCGCAACAACTGAGTCATACAGCCATTCGCCCCCCTCAAGTTTGACCATGTTAGCGCCAGCTCGCATTAATTCTGCTGCATTTTTACAGCTCTCGGCTGGGTTTGAGTAGGTCATAAATGGCATATCTGCAATGACGAATAAATCACGGCTCCCGGCGCGTACGCTGCGAGTATGATATGCAATATCTTGATTGGTGACAGCCAGTGTATCGTCGCCACCTTGTAACACCATGCCTAACGAATCACCGACTAAAATAACGTCTACGCCGTTATCATGAAATAACTTTGCAAAGCTGGCATCGTAGGCCGTTAATGCCGTGATTTTTTGTTGGTCTGCTTTCATTTTATTAAGCGTAGAAACGGTTATTTTAGACATAGTATCCTCGTAGGCAACGGCCTGAAATTAATTACAGAGGTAATTGTTGTAATTCGTTTAGTGCCAAATTAGTGCTAATACTGTGAAGTAATATACCATTTGGCAGCGTAATATTTGGGGCTATTTCAAGTAGCGGGTAAACCACAAACTCGCGTTCAGTTAGACCATAATGTGGCACAATTAAACGCTCGCTATTAATGACTTGATCACCAAATAATAAAATATCAATATCTAAGGTGCGCGGCCCCCAGCGCTGTGCTTTTCGTACTCGACCGTGTTCAAGTTCTATCTGTTGTGTTAAATCAAGCAACTGCTCAGGTAATAGCGTGGTTTTTAGCGCCGCAACAGCGTTAACGTAGTCAGGTTGATCTTGCGGGCCCATCGGTTTACTAGCGTAATAATGCGATACACCAATAAACTCGCAATCAGCCAATGCACGCAGTGCTGCAACAGCATGATCTAGCTGAGTACGAGGGGCGTTTAAATTAGCCCCTAAACCAAGGTAGACGGTTTCCATGATCATTCAGCCGCTGGTTTTGGGCTGCGGCGGCGAGTACGACGACGGCCTTTTGTTGCGCCTTGCGTACCTAACGCTTTAACTAGCTCTTTTTGACCATTGATGTCTTGTTTTAAATAGTCAGTCCACCAGTTAACTAATTGCTGATGCTGTTTTTCACCGGCCTGTACGCGCAAAAGTAAAAAGTCATACGCAGCTTTAAAGCGTGGTTGCTGTGTCAGGCGATATGCACGTTGTCCTGAGCGTTTATCTAAGCGGTGTTGAATATGCCAGATATCACGAGCGCCAAGGGTAAAGCGTTTTGGTACGGCGATATGTTGGGCATTATCACTGAGTACTTTGTTCATACCTTGAGCGAAAGCATCGTATTCAGATAGTTGCTCTTGTTCTTGCAGTGCTTTAGTGATCTGCAATAATGGGAACCATAACAATGCAGCAAAAATAAATGCTGGAGTTACTTTTTTCTCCGCATTAATACGCTCATCTGTATTACGGAACATCTGTTGAATTAAAGCGAATTCTAAGCCATCAGGATTACTATCTAAAATACTATCAAGGGCTGGAAATAATGATTTGAAAAGGCCATATTTACGTAGCATTAAAAAGTTTGCTTCGGCCTTGCCATTTAAAAACAGTTTCAGTGTTTCTTCAAATAACCGCGCTGCAGGTATATTATCTAACAGGCTTGCTAATTCATTTAATGGTTGCTCGGTTGCCGGTGCAATCGACATATCGAGTTTGGTTGCAAAGCGAACTGCGCGCAGCATACGTACAGGATCTTCGCGGTAACGGGTTGCTGGATCACCAATCATCTCGATTTGTCGAGCGTTAATAGCTGCTAAGCCATTAGCATAATCATGGATTGAAAAATCATTAATTGAATAATATAACGCATTGATTGAAAAATCGCGGCGTTCAGCATCTTCTTCAATACTACCAAAAACATTATCGCGCAGCAGTTGTCCTTGGTCACTCGATTGGCTAATTTGGTTTTTATCTTCAGGCGCTTCGTGATGACCACGCATGGTGGCCACTTCGATTATTTCACGACCAAAAACAATGTGTGCTAAACGAAAGCGACGGCCAATTAAGCGGCAATTACGAAATAGCTTTTTAACCTGATCAGGAGTGGCATTGGTGACCACATCAAAATCTTTTGGTTGTTGACCTAACAAAATATCACGAATGCAACCACCAACAAGGTAGGCATCAAAGCCTCCGTCTTTCAGGCGATATAATACCTTGATTGCATTTGGGCTAAATTGTTTACGAGAAATACCATGCTCATTGCGTCCAACTATTAAAGGCTGCGCAGAGACTTGGGTATGTTCGGCTGTTACAGAGGCGGTTGGGCCAATAATTTGCCGACAAAATTGAAAAAGCTTGGAAATAATAATCTGTCTCCTACAGAATTCGGTTATTTGATGGACGCCATCAAAATCAAACCAAGTATAGCTTCACTTTGCTATTAACTGCACATGTGTTGCGTTTACTTGGTAATACCTATGGTATTAGAGTCTTGTTCATTCTAGTCAGTTAAACAGTCATTGCTAGGGTTAAAATTTTCTAGCATAACGATGCTGGAAATTATTATCCTGTTATTGAGCTACTTGACTGTTGCTATAATAGTGTACAACCTTAACGCAATTGGTATTAATTAAATGAATTGCACATTTAAGGTGGGCTATCATATACCAGCACAGCTTAAAAATTAAGTTGAAGGCCTTAAAATTAGCCCTTTTTAGTGAATTTTTATTTGTTTAAATGCGTAAAGGCGGTTGTATGACTGTGCGGGTTTTGCGAAATTTGAATTTGTGTCATTTTAGGGACGTTTTGCAAGCTGTAATTGTCGACTGCCCAAGCTAGCATTTGCTCGATATTTAGTTCAAGTAATTCATCCTTTGGCGCCAACCCTAAAAATTCGAATGCACTCAGCAAAGCCGGTTTGGGGTTACTTTTGCTAATAGCTGGGGCATAGTTTTGTTTTGATAATTTAAACCCAGGTTTAGCGACTGCTAATGGTAAATGTGCGTAATGGGGGGCCGTGGCAGCTAATTGTTTAAATAAACTCAATTGGCGTGCGGTTGGTTCAAGCAAGTCTGCGCCGCGTACGACATTAGTGATACCTTGGGCAATATCGTCTGCGACCACCACTAGTTGATAAGCAAATAGCCCATCACTGCGCTTTATTAAGTAATCTTCGTGGGCGAGATCATGAGCTACATTTATCTCACCTTGAATGAGATCATGGTATTGGCATGTAGCATGTTGCTGAATTAAACGCAGTGCGCTGCTGTTCTGACTATGCTTTAAATGACGACAATGGCCTTGATAAATACCGCCAAGCGCTTTAATTTCTTTGCGCGAGCAGTGGCAAGCATAAATTAGGTGCTGGTTATTTAGATTATTAATGGTATGCGCATACAAGTCATGGCGTTGAGTTTGATAGGCTACGTCTTCATCCCAGAACAAACCATAGGCTTCTAAGGTATTGAGAATATCTTTAGCGGCGCCGTCTACAACACGTGTGGTGTCGATATCTTCAATACGGACTAACCAAGTGCCTTGGTTGCTTTTCGCGTCAAGGTAGCTGCCCACAGCCGCCACAAGAGAACCAAAATGAAGTGGTCCAGAAGGTGACGGCGCAAAGCGACCGCGATAGTTGCGCATAGGCGCAGTAACGGCTGTGGTAGACATTGATTAATTACTAGTAATTAACCACGTCCAGATTGTTTTTCTTTGATTTCCGCAAGCGTTTTACAGTCTACACACAAGTCAGCTGTAGGACGTGCTTCTAAACGGCGGATACCAATTTCAATCCCGCACGAATCGCAAAAACCAAAATCATCTTCTTTGATTAATTGGATCGTTTTTTCAATTTTTTTGATCAGTTTACGTTCACGGTCACGAGTACGAAGTTCTAAAGAGAACTCTTCTTCTTGTGCTGCGCGGTCAACTGGATCAGGGAAGTTAGCAGCTTCGTCTTGCATATGCGATTTAGTTCGGTCAACTTCATTGCGTAAATCGTTGCGCCATGCTTCCAAAATAGTTTTGAAATGAGTGCGTTGTGCATCATTCATATACTCTTCGCCCGGCTTTTCCTGGTATGGTTCTAATCCGGCCTGAGCCAATAACCCTAATTTTTTTTGGTCTGGCATAACTTTCTCCTAAATCCTTAATATAATGCCCAGCATGAGCCGGCGGCTATAAATAACAGAATCCTATGGCCTAGGCAAATTTATTTTTCATTAATTAGTCCTACTTAAACCGCATCAATAAAATTAAAAAAGGTACGATAAGTGGTTTTTACACCCATTACTTATAGATAAGTGCTTAAAAACTTGCCTTGTTATATGGGCGAAAACCTTAAAAACAAGTCGCTTTTAATTAAAAGTGAGCTTTTCTATTAGTGTAATTTCAGCGCTCGAAATATCTGCTTTATAAGCAACTACTTCTACACCTTTAGTAATTGCCAAATCAACTAGTTGGGCGTACTTTTCGTCAATATGGCGCGCCGCACTAACTTGCTTAATCCCTTGATGTAATACTGCAAACAGCAGCACTGCACGATGGCCTTGTGCAACCATTTCAATTAATTCACGAATATGCTTTTGACCGCGAAGAGTTTCGGCATCAGGGAAGTAACCTTGGCCACTTTGTGGGGCATTTTGACTGAGTAAAGTGACAGATTTTACTTCTACATAGCAGTCTGGGCGTTGGGGAGCTGTAAGTAAAAAATCGATACGGCTATTTTCATCACCATATTTAACCTCTGGCTGTATTTTAGTGTAGCCGTTAAGCTCGCTGATTAGCGCTGCATGAAGTGCTTCTGCAACGATTTTATTCGCGATTGCCGTATTTACACAGATCAGATGGCCAAACTGGTTTTGCGTCAATTCTAATGAGTGAGGATATTTTCTTTTTTGATTGCTACTGGTGGAATAAAAGGCTGCAAAGTCAGGCTCCGCGCAACCAGTCATTTTACCTGTGTTGGCACAATGGGCGGTAAACTCTGAGCCATCGCTAAGGCGTAAATCGGCTAAAAAACGTTTGTAGCGTTTGATTAAAGTAGCGTGTTGGAGTGGCGTTGTATATTTCATTATTTTAGTTATTTGGTCTCAAGCAGTTGGGAAGTTGTTGTGGCTATAGTAAACTCATTGTCACTATTTTAGCGCAAAGAGTATTCTAACATGTCTGAAAAATTTGTTGTTCAATTAAGCGAGCAGGGTGCTGCATCGCATTGGGGCGAAACCGCCACGTTATCTTTTAATGAGCACGGTGCAACGGTTCATTTATCTGAACAAGAAACATTAGTAAATGTACAAAAAGCCGCGCGCAGTATTGCCAATCAAGGCGTTAAAAATGTCGTGCTAGCTGGTGATTGCTGGTGTACAGAAACACAGTGGGCTTTTTATCAAGGGTTTGTATCGCCTAAGTCATTACACGGTGTTGAATTTGCTGAAAATGCTAAAACAGATAGCCAAGAGCTTGCTTCATTACTTCGTTCTGCTACTTGGGCGCGTGAAATGATCAATGGCACGGCGGATGACATTTTCCCTGAAAGTTTAGCTGGTAAAGCTGCTGAATTTATTCAATCACTAGCTCCTGAACACGTGAGCTATCAAATCATCAAAGGTGATGCGCTACTTGAGCAGCAGTGGATTGGTATCCATGCTGTTGGTCGCGGTAGTGAGCGCCCACCTGTATTACTTGCACTTGATTACAATCCAACTGGCGATGAAAATGCGCCTGTGGATGCAGCGCTTGTTGGTAAGGGGATTACTTTTGACTCTGGCGGTTATTCAATTAAAGCCAGCGAAGGTATGTTAGGTATGAAGTGCGACATGGGCGGTGCTGCAACGGTTACCGCAGGTTTGGCATTGGCTATTAGTCGTGGTATTAATAAACGTATTAAACTGTTTTTATGCTGTGCTGAGAACCTTATTTCAGGCCATGCATATAAGCTGGGTGATATCCTTACCTATAAAAACGGCACGACAGTTGAGATTGTTAACACTGACGCTGAAGGACGCTTAGTACTTGCTGATGGCTTAATGGCTGCAGCTGAAACAGGTGCTCCTTTAATTATTGATGCGGCGACACTAACAGGCGCTGCGCTAGTTGCTGTTGGTCAAGAGTACAATGCCTTATTTGGACTTGATAAAGAGTTTGTACGTGAAGTTGAAGGCTTTGCTGGACAAGAAATGGAAGGCGCGTGGCCACTACCACTTGAAAAGTGGCATCAACAAAACTGTCCTTCACCATACGCTGATACAGCTAACAGCCGTGCCCAAAAAGGCGGTGGTTATGGTGGTGCATCAAATGCTGCTGGTTTCTTGTCACGCTTTGTACCAAACGACGGCAAAGGCTGGGTGCATATGGATTTAGCGGCAGCGTTTAATATGGGTAGCACAAGTCAATGGGCTGCCGGTGCGACAACAGTCGGGATGCGCACAGTTGCACGTACTTTACTAGAAAAAGCGTAATCTTGAATATGTTTAAAAAAGCGCTGTTTTAGGCGCTTTTTTGTTGGCTATAAAAATGTAATTACAAACAGAAACAAGCTTTTTTAGTTTATTTGCGCTAAAATCTCGCCCCACTTTTGCATTTCAAGTGATTAAGGTTTGAAGTTATATTTCTTACATTAAAAGCGCTGCTTTTATTTAAGTCGTATTCATAAACTATACTTGAATGATCAACTCACACTGGGAATTCTAATTATGTCAGATAAGTGCTACATCACAGCGCAACAATTGCTTGAAGATTCATTTCGCGTTGCGGCGCAAGTATACCAAGATGGTTTTCGTCCTGATTTTATTATTGGTATTTGGCGTGGTGGTGCCCCAATTGGGATTGCAGTGCAAGAGTATTATGATTATAAGGGCATAGAGACAGATCATATCGCGGTACGAACTTCATCATATTACGGTATTAATAAGCAGTCGAAAGAAATTAAAGTACATGGCTTACACTACATTATTGAAAATGCTAACGCAGGTGACTCGTTATTGATTGTTGATGATGTATTTGATTCAGGGCGTAGTATTTTTGCACTGAAAGAAAAACTTTCGGAATTGATGCGTTTAAACTTACCTAAAGATATCCGCATTGCATGCCCGTATTACAAACCAAAAAATTCTAAAGTTGATATGAAACCTGACTACTACATTCATGAATCAGAAGAGTGGTTAGTATTCCCGCATGAACTATCGGGTTTAACACCTGATGAGATCATCGCTGGTAAAACAGATTTAGTAAAAATACACGATATTTTATTAGCAAAATAAATCTATCGAGTAAAAATAAAAAAGGCCTTAATTAGGGTCTGTTGACCATTGTGGATTGAAATTTGTTCAATCTAGGGGCGATTTAATCGCGGCGCGAGATTTGTAACCTAGTGGGCTAAGTAAAAATCGAGCAAAGCTTCCGCGTCCTGCTCACGCCCCTTACTTACATCCATGTAAGTAACAAAGAGTTAATCGCCCCTAGGCCTTTTTATCTTTTATAATCAGAAGATATTGCAGTAATGCTAAATTACTTAAATTAGCAACTATAGCTGCGAAAAACTATCCACGTAATCGCTAAGTTTATCTAAATCAACCGCTTTGAGTCCATCATTTGAGCGTGCAACTAAACCTCTTTCTACCAGTTCCGATACTACGCGGCGATAGGCTCGCTCTGTGGTGGCAAAACGCTCAGCTTCAGCATTTACCGTTGGGTATGCGCGCAGCAGGGTTGGGTTATTATTTTCGGCACGTAATAAACAGTCTTTGGCGATATTGTAACCCAATGGCAACAATAGTTTATCTAAATTAATTTTTTGGTTTTCTTGAAACTTAGCGGCAATAGTTTGTGCTGTGTATAAACTCAGCTCTGGCTTTTCAAGTAACAGGGCACGCCAGTGCTTTAGTTCTATTAGGTTGTAGCTAACGTCACTGAAGCAGGTAACTGTATAAATGCAGGGGTTATTGTTTAGCGCTTCAATTTCACCAATTAAGGTGTTGTTGCAATCAAGTTGGCCCAGCAGTAAGCGGCGGCCATTACCGACATCATAACTAAACGATACGGTGCCGCTTCTGACTAACACTAATTTTGTAAGAGGTTGATCTTGGTGGATCAGTACTTCTTTTTTAGATTGTTGATAACGGCTGCCAGCAAAGGTTAGTAGCTGGTCGACGAGATAACTAGAAAAATGATATTGAAACATCAACAATGCCCTTCGGACAATTGTCCTATTTATTACATCTTAATGACGTTAGCATTAAGATTCTAAGAATTTACGCTAACTTACTAGCTTAGTTAACTCGGTTAATTAAGCTTAATACCTGATATCCCGTGTAATGATTATTAAAGTGTGCTTTTAGCAGCTTTGGGTTTTTAGTAAGTTAGCTTTTTTATACTATTGCTATATTGTGGAATAACTTTGCCTAAACTACAACATTTGCAATGCTAACCTAAAGTACCGGAGAGAACAAATGAGTTGGGAATATTTGGGGTATTTTGCCTCAGCTTTACTTATTGCCTCTTTAACTATGAGTGATGTGAGCAAACTTCGTTGGTTTAACCTTGCCGGTTGTATTGCTTTCACAGCCTACGGTATTGCGATTGCTGCATGGCCTGTGGCTATCACTAATGGTTTGCTAACCTTCGTAAATATTTATCATTTAATTAAGCTCAAACGTCAACAACAAAAACCGCAATAATAGCGTGGTTTATTGCGCCTTACTCTGGTTATCAATTTGCGCTTTTTGGTAGCGTAATTCACCGCCAATCCATGTTTGATTTACGACAATGGTAAAAATTTCTTGTACTGGCACTTTAAAATAGTCTTTGTCGATTAAAATAAAGTCAGCCCACTTTCCTTGCTCTAAACTACCTAATTTAAATTCTTGATGTGCGGCATACGCAGCACCTAACGTGAATGCTCTGAGTGCATCTTCTCTGCTCAGTGCTTCAGTGACTCGCCAGCCATTAGCGGGTAATTGATTGTGATCTTGGCGAGTAATTGCTGAATACAAACCGTCAAAGGGGTTGGCCAGTTCAACTGGATAATCTGAGCCTGCAGCTACTACTGAGCCTTGCTTTAAAAACGTTTGCCATGCATATGCACCTTGTAATTGTGTATCGCTAAGGCGCTGCTCTGCCATATGCATATCAGAAGTTGCATGCACCGGTTGCATTGATGGAATGATTTTAAGTGCTTTGAAGCGAGGAATATCTGCTGGATCAACTATCTGTGCGTGCTCTATACGGTTACGTAGTAAAATCCCGCCGGTTTTTTTAAATACATTTTGATAGGCATCTAACACAATATGATTTGCTTTATCACCGATGGCATGGGTATTGGCGCTAAAACCATGGTTAAAGCTCAATGTGTACAGCTGTTCTAATTTTTGTTGAGTTTCGAGCATTAAACCTTGGTGATTCTTTCTATCTGCATAATCGGCCAGTAGTGCGGCGCCACGGCTTCCTAACGCACCATCAGCATATATTTTTACACTACGAATAGACATGAAATCGTTAAGATCTTTATAGCGACCGGCTCTGAGCATATCTTCAAGGGACGGATCTGTTGCACTTAGCATTGCAACAATGCGCAGCGGTAAGGTGCCTTGTTCAGCTCTTTGCTTGTAAACTTGCCATGTTTGTTTATCAATCCCAGCATCGTGGGTTGAGGTTATACCTAAGCTGAGCAGATGTTGACCAGCTTGATTTAAGGCATTATTTACGTCTTGATCAGATGGCGTAGGAATATGTGCAGTAATTAAACTTTCGGCCTTATCGACAAAAATACCGCTAGGTTGACCTGCTTGGTTGCGAATAATTTCACCACCTGCTGGTGACTGTACTGTGGGTGTTAATTTGGCTAACTCCATCGCTTTGCTATTAACCCAAATCGCGTGGCTATCGACACGAGAAAGCACCACCGGAACATCTTTGACAACTTTATCTAAGTCAGCAGCAGTAGGAAATTGCTTATTAGGCCACAGTTCTTGATTCCAACCGCGGCCAATAATCCAGCCCCGGTTATTTTTAGCAAATACAGCAAGCTTTTTTTGTATTTCTGCAATCGACGTACTGCCACGTAAATCGAGTTGCGCTAAATTATTACCAAGTCCAATCACATGACCGTGGGCGTCAATTAAACCAGGTAATAAGGTTTGTTGCTCGGCATCAAATACTGCAGCATTAGGGAAACTCGCTTTTAGTTTATCGTCTCCTACTTTTACTACTTTGCCATCTTTAATAACCAGTGTAGAAAATTGCTGTAATTGGCCACTGTAAGTTGGAGTGTAACCATTAGCATTGTAGATCACCGTGGTATCAGCTAGCACAGGTAAAGATAAAGTGATTAAACAGGCGAGTAAGCATTTCATTGTTAGAATTCTTTTTCTGCTTTTGTTAGTTAAACAGTAACAGAGAATACTGAGTCTGCAAATTAAATATAATAAATTATTTATCGTTGTGCATTTCAACTATGCTGATGAATTAGCTATTCATTTATTTGCATATAGAGTAAATTCAGACAGTGATAATCTACCATCTTTATCGCGGTCATAGTTTTTAAAACGAGACCACAGGGCAGGATCTTTTGCTGACTCTGAACGCGTGATAAGACCGTCGTTATCGCGGTCTAAGTTTTTGAATTGTTCTGCTATATTATCAGTTGTTGCAAAACTGCAACAGCTACTGACAAATAACCAACTTAGTCCCAGTTGTGTACAAAATTTCATTGGGGAAACTCGTTAATCTAGGTTATTAGTTAAAAAACGCTTAAATTCAGATAGGGAAATTTTATTGTCTTGGTTTTTGTCCCAGCGTTGAAAGTTACTCAACAATTGTGGTTGTGGTTCAAGCTCATTATGCGTTAAATAGCCATCTTTATTGCTATCTAAATGATCAAAACGTTGTTTTACATCCAGTGCCATTGCGCTAAAACTGGTGGCTAGCGACACACTTAATATTATTAATATGCTTTTCATTATTTACATCCTACCAATAAAAAGAATAAAGCATTTGCCATAATTTAAATCCCAACATTAAATCCGTTTACACATTCCCTCCGGGATTATGGCAAATACTTTAAAGCCTTTTAAAATTTAAACTTTGCGAACTCTTGCTCAGATAATTGCTCGTCGTTATTATCATCAAGATCAGTAAACTGCTTTAATAGCGTGTTGTTTTGCTTGGCTTCAAGCAATGAAATTTGTCCGTCAGAGTCGGTATCTAATTGCGCAAACTTAACGTTTAATTGTGATGCTAAAACAGTGGCGCTAATGACTAAAAACATCAGTGAAAAAGCGGTGATAAGTTGTTTCATAGCAGTGTTTCCTCTGGGAAATTTATTGCAAAAATTGTTTAAACTCAGCAAATGAAATTTGACCATTTTGATCTTTGTCAATTTGCTCAAAACTTTCGTGTAATACCGCATCTTCAGATGCTTCTGCTTCACTCAATGTGCCATTACTGTCTTTATCAAGTTCTGCGAAGGTGGCCTCGACATCAATGGCAAAGCTGTTAAAGCTAAGCAGTAGGCTGATGCATAAGCACAGCGGTGTTAATATTTTCATATTATTTCCTTATAAACAGTCGTTGATACGGATATTACAAGAACGATGCCAATTGTTTTTATTGTATAAATATCAGTGGTTTAATTTTTTTTGCATGATAATAAGTGGGAAAAAATGACCGAGCAGTGTGTCTTTTTTGCAACAACTTTTAACGGGTATTGATTAAGTTTTTAAAAAACAGTTGGTTAAGTTGTTTCAATTTAGCATCAGTCGCTTTATATAGCGCTACACAGTTCGCCTTATTCATTATTTTTATTGATTCAGCTAGTGTATAAGTAACACCTTCCATAATCAGACTTTTAACTAAAGGAGTGGCGATAGTGGCCTCATTCGCTAAAAAGTACAGTGCATTACTTAGTTGGCGACCCAATTTAATAGGCCAGTTTTTGTTTAGTACTTTGTTATCGCTGCTGCCATTATCACTGGTAGTGATTGTATTTTTAAATGCGCTGAATAAACAGCTAGCAGTAACTCAACAAATCGTCAGTGAAAATTATCAAATTACCAAGTCATTTAATAATCTTAAGCAAGACCTCAATAGCTTAGAGCGCGCAACGCGACAAAACTGGGTGCTGAAAAGCGAATCACTCGATGAATTGATTGTTGATAAGTGGCAATCATCACTACAAAGCATTGATGAACTAACTTTTATAAGCTCTACGGGGGAGTATATTAAGCAATGGCAGCAACTCGCACAGGTATTGCAATTAGCGCATACTCAACTCGTTACTGAAGGACAACAAGATGCGCAATTGTTTATTCCTGTGAGTGAATTAATTGCGCGTCAAACGGTGTGGCTAAGAGATCAAAATGAGCTGCAAATAACTAAAAATCAGCAACAGTTAAAAGCTTTGCAAAGCTCATTTATCAATTGGTTAATAGCACTTATCCCATTAACTTTACTAGTAGGTGGTGGTTTTTTATGGCGTATAAGTGGTCGTTTAAAAGGATTAACGTCGGTTATTGATAAGCTTGGGCAAGGTCATTGGCAACAAAAAATAGCTGTACAAGGCTCTGCTGAGTTGGTTGAACTAGGAAATAAATTACAATGGGTGCAAGAGCAGTTGCATCAATTAGAGCAACAAAAAGATACTTTTTTACGCCATGTTACCCATGAATTGAAAACTCCATTAGCGTCAATGGTTGAGGGTACTGACTTACTCGCCGATGAAATCGTTGGGCCAATTAACAAAGAGCAGCAAGCGGTGTTGGCGTTAATTACCCAGAGCATGGTGCGTTTGCGCGCTATGATCGATAGTTTACTTAGTTACAATGCGATTCGCAGCAGCAAAGAAGACTTAAGTGAGCTGGAATTCTCGCAATTAATAACCAAGATAAACAGCCATTTTGAACATCGTTTAGTGGCGCGTAAGCAAAGCTTATGTTGGCATTGTGAGTTACCCGAGCAACCACTGGAAATTGCTGCAGAGCTTGTTGAAATGATCTTAATTCAGTTGATCTCTAATGGCTTAAAGTTTTCACCAGCAGGACAGGCGGTCAATATTGCTCTGTCATTAGCTGGTCGTACTTTGACTATGAGCGTTAGCGATCAAGGCACCGGTATTAAAGAGCAAGAGAAATCACATATATTCAGTGCCTTTTATCAAGGTAAGAATGCTAAAGATATAACCGCTCAAGGTAGTGGCTTAGGGCTTACCATTGTAAAAGAGTCTGTTGAGCAATTGATGGGTACTTTACACGTTGAGCATAATGAGCCACAAGGCTGTCGTTTTATAATTCAAATCCCAATCATCCCTCCAACCAATAAAAACCAAGGAGTTAATTAGCATGGGCGTGCGTTTAAATGCCATTTTAGTGGTTTGCATTACAACCTTAGGGCTCGCAGGGTGTGAGTTAACTGAGCAGCCAGTAAATAAAAGCAACCCTGAAGCTGAACAAGCGGGTAAGGTGACTACACCACAAGGGGATAGTTTACCAAATCCGAAACCTAGGCCGAAAACCGATCCTATGTATGCACCTGCCGAAACGGTCATTGGTTGGCATGCAAAGTCGTGCGGTGGTTTTCAAGTGGCAGCGAGTAAAACGGTTTATATTGGTGCTAAAGAGCTTCAGAATTATTTTGATTTTAGTTGCAAAAATAATGTATTAGCACCGGAAAAAGTATTAACGCAGCTGCTAAAACTGGATCAAGCTTATTATTGGCCAGATGATATAAAACAGTATTTATGGCTGCAAAAACAACAAATAAAACAGCAGATCAACGCTAAAAAACAGCAGCAAGCGCTGAATAATAAAATGCAAGAAACCCTGTCATCACTGGCAGCCATCGAGCAGCAACTATTACTACGCGAAGAAACTAAGGAGCAGTAATTATGTCAACAGAGCAAAACCAAGGCGCGCGAATTTTACTGGTCGATGATGATGCAAGTTTATTAAAACTATTGGCTATTCGCATAGAATCTAAAGGCTATCAAGTGACTACCTGCGAAAGTGGTATTGCTGCGCTACAGTTATTAAAAAATAATGTGTTTGATGCTGTGGTTACAGACTTACGCATGGATGAAATGGATGGTATGGCATTACACCGTCAGTTACAAAATCGCTACCCAGCGCTGCCAGTGTTGATGATGACAGCTCATGGGTCTATTCCTGATGCTGTTGAAGCGACGAAGCAAGGTATTTTTGCCTTTATTACTAAACCGGTAGATAAAGATGAGTTATTTGATAGTTTAGCAAAAGCGATTGAAATTCATGGTCTCAGTGCCGATGAAAGCGCATCAAACAGTAATATCGTGACCCGCAGTGGTGCTATGCTGCATTTACTTGAGCAAGTTAAATTACTAGGTCCGACTCAGGTCAATGTGCTGATCTCGGGGGCCAGTGGTACAGGTAAAGAGTTACTAGCTAATGCTATTCATCAACATAGCCATGTTAGTGAAGGTCCGTTTGTCGCAATAAACTGTGGTGCGGTACCGGGGGAATTACTCGAATCAGAACTATTCGGTCACAAAAAAGGGGCTTTTACGGGCGCGATTAAAGACCACCAAGGGTTATTTCAGCAAGCGCAAGGCGGTACTTTATTTTTAGATGAAATCGGTGATATGCCACTTAATTTACAAGTTAAGTTACTGCGCGTATTACAAGAAAAAACTATTCGCCCTGTGGGCTTTGAAGAAGAAATTCCAATTGATGTGCGGATTGTATCAGCAACTCATAAAAACTTGCCTGATGCGATTGCTAATCAGCAATTTCGCGAAGATTTATACTATCGCTTAAATGTTGTGAATCTTAAATTGCCACCACTGTGTGAGCGCAGAGAAGACGTTAGTTTATTAGCGCAGTATTTTAGCGCTACCATTGCTAAACGTATGGATCAAAAAGAAAAGCGTTTCGCCAATGATGCAATGCATGCATTAGTACGTCACGATTGGCCGGGTAATATTCGCCAGTTACAAAATGTAGTAGAGCAGGTTGTCGCACTTACCCCAGGTGAAGTAATATCAGCACAGCTGGTTGAAAGTGCGCTTAATAGTAATACCAACAATGTTGAGCCGCTTTCACTTAACGATGCTAAAAAAGAATTTGAGCGTGATTATGTGATTAATGCTTTAAAGATGGCTGGCGGTAACGTGGCTGAAGGGGCAAAACTAGCTAAGCGTAATCGCTCAGATTTTTATAAGTTGATCAAAAAACACAACATTGACGTTGATACTATTTGTTAGGAGAGAAAATGCAGTTATTTATGGTGTATTTAGGTGGGCGTATTCAGGGCTGCCATATTGAAATGCATGATGTTCGTTTTGTTGTTGGGGAATCGATTGAACAAACTTACTCAAAATTAAAAGCGCAGTGGGTCGGTGATAAAAGTAGCGTGCACATGGACAGCTATATGGCGGTAAATCACATTGATGGCTTTGCAGTAACCGTGGTTGATGAACCCGTGGCCCAATCGCAGCAGTTATACTTTGTAAATTTAGGAGCGTATCGTGCTGATAGCTTGGCTGAGCAGCATGACTTTGCGTTATATGTAGCAAGTAGTAGCGACGAAGCTAAACAAAGAGCAAAAGAGGATTTACTAGCAGGTTTAAGTCATATTCATAAAGATGACTTACATGATGTAGATGATTGCTTTGCAATTGACTTGCTCGACAGTCAATTACATATCAAGCTAACCCCGAGCGAGCAATCTCAAGCGATTAAGCCCGATTGGTTTGGTTACCATATATTATAAATAATCAAGAGAGTGTGTGGTACAAGCGTTAGCCGTTATCACTTTGTTCTGCACGCTCTTTGTCTTCACTGTTACTGGCAATTTTAAAAGCGATAATCACTAAGCCAAACATAGCAAAAGGTAACGCAGCAAGCATATACTCGGTAACATTGCTATCTTGGAAGCTGGCTTGTAGTAAAAAATGCCCAGCAATACACAGTAAAATAACAATCAGTAAGATCGGTAATAAAATAAGTTCTTTTTTAGCAGAATGAGTTTTCATTATTAGGCAGTACTTTTACAAGGTGCGCCATTGTAATGAGCAAACCGCTTTTAGGTCAAACAACTAGGCTGATAAATTACTTTTGATTGTGTTATGTCATGTTTTTCAGTATCAGAGTTAGGTTCGCTACTGTTTAACTCATCACTATCTTCATAGCTGTATAAATCAAAAATAAAATCAATTTCTTCACGTTTCAGTATCGCTTGCATATTGCCTCCTATCTTATCAACTTAGTTAAGTAGTAAGCATATGTCTGCGCGACTGAATTGTAAGTGAACATTAACCGTACAAAATGTGTATAAATGTAATCCTTAATTATTATTAATAGGCAGTCGAACGGTAAAAGTCACACCATCAGCTTGTTGATTATTAGCCGCGCTAACTGTGCCTTTATGGTATTCACATACTAAACGTACTATATAAAGCCCTAAACCCAAGTGTGGTTGCTGCTGCAGTTGTTGACTACGTACCGACACCATTGAATCAAAAATATGCTCTGTTAATCCCTCGGGTAAAAGTGGACCTAGATTACTGACACATAACAGGGCTTCATTATCATGTTGATCAAGGCTGACACTTATAGCGCTATCTTCAACACTAAACTCTAAGGCATTATTGATTAGTTTATCTAGCAACTGAGCAATAAACTCAGGCGCGCCGCTAAGTAGTAATGGTTGCGGACAAATATTAAGGCTAAATTGTTGCTTTGCATAGGTTAGCTGGTAGCCTTGCATACAACCATTGATCACATTTCGCAAATCAAATGGTTCAGCTTCAGCGCTTTGAATACTTTGCTCAAGGCGAGTTGCTTCGCTCATGGTGGTGATTATTTTACCTAAACGCTCGACCCCTTCACTGGCACGATCAAGGTATTTTTGGCTCAGCTCACTTTGTGGCTGCATTTGTAAGTTTTCAAGGGAACTACGTACGACCGCAACGGGTGTTCTGAGTTCGTGAGATAATCGCGACGACATGGTTTCTAAATAGTTAGTGTAACCACCTAAGCGACTTACAATATTTGCAAAACTGCGAGATAAATCGCCAATTTCATCGTTTGAATCGCTGTAATTAATAGTGCCAGTTACTCGCCCTTGAGCATCAATGGCTTGCTCTGCGGTATCTCTTAAGCGACGAATACGACTGGATATCCTTGATGCAAAAAAGAATAACGTTACTGTGCCTATTAGCATCACTGCTAAAATCACATTAAATAGTTTCTCTAACGATTTGTTGCGTAATGTGCGAACACCATTGGTAGTCTCTTCGGCCACTACAGCACCAATGACCTTATCTTGGATCCAAATAGGATATGCGGCTGATAAAATAACCGCTTTGTTATCTGGAGTGAGTCGCCAAGACGATGCTGGTGTGCCACTGAGTGCTTTACCTATATGTGTGCCTTGCATCGCTGCGACATCGTGCAATGTATCTAAAAATTCATTTTCAGGGCGGGTAAGTACTTTATAGTAAAGTGGATGTAAGTAGTTTTTCTCAAATCGTTGCCACCAGGTTTTTGCTGGCTGGTCATTAAGTCCATCAGCCCAAACGCCGTCGGCATGATGAATTGATCCCGACTGCGCTAACACGCGGTGATGATTATCAACCACCCAAATTCGGCTGCCGCTGTGACCCATACCTTTTAATATACGATTTATTTCAGGGGAGGGCACCAGCACTGAGCCAATATCATTGGGGTTTTGTAAGTTTGAAGTCGACATAGTCTGTGGCTCAGGCTTGCCTTGATCCCAATCTTCAATTGCAAAGCCGAGCTTATTGCCAAGCATCGTTAGCGGAAACCGCAACTCTATGTTGTAGCCAGTCTCTGTACTGACAAAATAGCCTTGAATTTTTGTTATTGGGGTTTTGCTTTGTGCGTCAAATGCGTTGATCCAGCCATCTTGGCGAGCGGTAACAATATAGTGCTTAAATTCCCCTTGTGGGGTTTTTAACATGATCTGTAAGTGATCATTACGGGTTAAACTTAGGGTGTTTTTAGCGCGATAAACCACCGAGTCATCGGTAACTTTAAATACTGCATATAAAAAGTTTTCATATTTACCAACCATATGCTCAAACGATAAGTCCTCAAGCTGATGGTCTGGTTTATTAGTTTGTAAATAGCGCTCGTCGTAATGCCAAAAAAGACTTTGATAAGGCTGCCAGTCCGACAGTTTGCCATCAAGTTGAATGGGGTTACTAAGGTTATAGGCGTAGAGATCACGGCCTTTTATAACCTGATCTAAAAAATTGGTTTGCGAGTCAAATAATGCTGGGCGCTCATGCAGGGCCGTGGCGAGTGCTCGAGTAGTGCCGACTAAGGTTTTTTCTTGACCTTGGCGCAGAAATTTTTCCATTTCCCACACGTATTCATAGCCAAGCCAAGGCAGTAAAAATAAAAAACACGACAGCAATATAAATTTACTGCGCAAACCAAAACGCAGCATTACACTTGCTCCCAGCGATAACCCATACCGTACACGGTATCTATACAATCAAAGTCAGTATCTAAAGCGATAAATTTTTTGCGAATACGTTTAACATGAGAAGTGATAGTGCTGTCATCAACGTAAATCTTTGCATCACTCATTAGTTCGTTACGGCTTTTTACATGCCCAGGGCGCTGTGCCAGTGAATGCAGCATCCAAAATTCAGTTACGGTTAAATCGACTATTTGCTGCTGCCAAAATACTTGCATGCGTTTAGTATCAAGCGTGAGCGGGCCGCGATTGAGTAAAGCATTTTGATCAGCGGGTTGCTCGAGTGCTTCCATACGTCGAAACAGTGCACCGATACGAGCCGCCAAATGCGCCATGCTGATATCTTTAGTGAGATAGTCATCAGCGCCCATGCGTAGGCCACACACTGTATCTATTTCGCTGTCGCGGGCGGTTAAAAAAATAATCGGCAAGGTTTTAGAAAGCGAACGCAGAGTTTGGCATAGTAAGAAACCGCCATCAATTTCATGACCTAAACCAATATCGACAATCGCTAAGTCTGGTAGTGCGTCATTAAAAGCATGCTCTGCACTTTGACGGTTGCTATAGCCGCTGACCAGATAACCCTGCGCGCTGAGCATTTCCATGTAATTTTCGCGGATCGCGGGTTCGTCTTCAATAATTGCAATCTTCTTCATTTACAGCACCTTCTTATATTCTAGTTGCACTATACCTAATTTTTTTGCTTTCGCACTGGCGAAAAAGCAATTGCCTTTTTTTTGCCACAATTGCTCAGCAGTTTGCCTTTTTTGCTCCCCTTTGTTGCCACTTGAGCTTGCTTTAATGGCGTTATACCAAATCGGGCAGCTACCAACCCATGAGTTGCCAACTATTAAGTAATTAAGCAAAAAAGGATTACACCATGAAAAAAATGATTATCGCTTGCACTGTCGCTACTATTTTTGCAGCACCTAACTTAGCCCACGCTGACACAGTTGCAGTTAAAGCAAAAGAAACTCATAAAGAAACGGTGATAGGTTTAAGTACGGGGGCAATTGTTGGCGGTATTGTTGGCGGCCCAATTGGTGCCTTTGTTGGTGCATTTGCCGGAGGCTTGATTGGCGAGCAAGAAGTGGCAGAAGATAAAATTGCCGAGCAACAACGAGCTTTAGTTGTGCTGCAAGATAAAACCGATGATTACCAGCATGTACTTGCTCAAAATACGCAAATGAGTGAGCAGCTCGATAAGCTTGAGAGTAATAACGAACGCCTTGCATTAGCCAAAATGCATAACCTAATGGCAATGACCATTCAATTTAAAACCGGTTCAAGTGAGATTGCCCCGCACTTTGCCAGCCAACTTGATCAACTAGTGAATTTACTTCAAAGCCAGCCAGACTTGCAGCTGGATTTAAATGGCTTTGCCGATCAACGTGGTGATGAGCTCGCTAACTTAGCGCTTTCAAAACAGCGAGTCGCAAATGTACAAAGCTACTTAATAAAGCAAGGTATTAGCCATACCCGCTTAACGACTACCGCATTTGGTGAGCAACAAACTGTGGCAGATAGCGATAATTATGAAGAAAACATGTTTGACCGCCGTGTAACGTTAACAACTCGTCCAAGCACGCAGCCGTATAACCAAACCGCGAGTAACTAATCGCCATTTTGCCAAGTAGCCGCCAAGGGAGTGATTTTTATGTTGAGTAAACCAAGCAAAGTGCTGACCCGTAGCCATTTATGGTTACGGGGAAGCCTTTTTACCTTCATCGCGTTTGTTAGCTGTGCGAGTAACGCCAGCACATCGCCAGAACTAACTATGTTCGACAGCAATGGTGCAAAGGCAGCGCCTGGCGTTATCTTAAAAAGTGATGCCACCATGACAGTCACCGGATTGATAAACCATGTCGTGGTAACTCAACATTATCGCAATGAAAACCCGTTTGCTGTTAATGCACGCTATGTCTTTCCGCTACCCGATGAAAGTGCGGTGTATGCTATGACTATGCACATTGGTGAGCGAGTGATCAAAGGTGAAATTGATAAAAAAGCACAAGCCGAGCTGCGTTTTCAACAGGCGCAACAAGCGGGTAAACAAGCCGCTTTAGTGCGCCAGCAGCGTGCAAACATGTTTGTCACTAATGTGGCAAACATAGGCCCTGGCGAAGAAGTGCAAATAGAGCTGCAATACCAAGAAGTGATTGATTATCGCAGTGGTACATTTGCACTACGATTTCCAACCACGATAACGCCGCGTTACCATCCGATTAATGGGGTATTAAATGAAACAGCAGAGGATATGATTGACTCGCAGAGTAATGAGTTATCATCAGCGAGTATTGCTGCCACGGGGTGGATAGCACCGATTTACATGGCCACTAAAAATGCCGGCTCGGTTCAAGGCGAGTTTAATCTAACGGTTAATATTGATGTTGGCCTAGAGCTGGTGGATATTCAGTCTAAATATCATCGTATTAATACCGAAAATCTGGCATTTGGTCAGTATCAAGTTACTTTAAATGAACAACGTGCCGTGAATCGTGATTTTTTACTGGAGTTTAAACCGCTGCAAAAAGAGCAAGCGCAAGCCGCATTTTTTACTGAGCAGCTCAGTAATGGTGAACGTTATGGATTATTAATGTTGCTGCCGCCGGATGATCATTTTACGCAGACTCAGCGTCTAGCAAGAGAAATGATTTTTGTAGTCGACACTTCCGGCTCTATGCACGGACAGTCAATGGAGCAAGCCAAAAGTGCACTTCATTATGCGTTATCGTTACTTGATAGTAACGACAGCTTTAATATTGTCGGCTTTGACGATCAAATTATGCCTATGAGCGATAAACCTGTGCCGGCTAATGATTTTAATTTACGCCGTGCTGAGCGCTTTGTATATAATTTACAAGCTGATGGCGGCACCGATATTAAAGAGGCATTAGATGGTGTACTAGATGCTCGTGAGCATCTAGGGTATGTGCGTCAAGTGGTATTTTTAACCGATGGCAGTGTCAGTAATGAAGATGCATTGTTTAAACATATTAGTGCGCAACTGGGTGATAGTCGTTTGTTTACGATTGGTATCGGTAGTGCGCCTAATAGCTACTTTATGCGTCGAGCTGCAGATGTTGGGCGCGGAACGTTTACTTATATTGGCAGCAGTAGTGACGTGCAACCAAAAATGCAGCAACTATTTGATAAGTTAGCTCATCCTGCAATTACTCAACTTGCGCTTAGCAGTGATTTGGCAAATCAAGCTCTTGAATATTGGCCATCGCTGTTACCCGACCTGTACTTTTCAGAGCCGGTGATGGTTGCTATAAAGCTTGATAATAATGCCGGCGTTACTTTAGCGGGGCAAACGGCGCAAGGACCGTTGTCGATAAAGTTAAATACACAACAAGGGCGACCGGCTCATGGAATTGCAAGGTTGTGGGCACGGCAAAAAATTAAATCATTATTACTTTATAACGAGCAAGAGCAGGTTAAAGCACAGGTTGAGAGTCTAGCGCTTGAACATCAATTACTTAGTCCGTTTACCGCCTTTGTAGCGATTGAACAGACACCATCGAGCACTGTTGCTGAGCAGAATGTGCAAGTGGCTAATCAACGACCTCAGGGTCTAGCAATGAGTTTGCCACAAACTGATGGGCAAAGCAGACTACATATTTTACTCGGTTGCATGCTGTTGGCTGGATTTGCAGTGTTGAGACTGAAAAAATGAAAGCAGTGATTGGCGCTATATTGTTGATTGTTGGCTTGGCGTTGCTTGGTCATGGTAGTTATATGCAAGCTAAAGCGTGGCTGGCACAACGCCTTATAGAGCAGGCTTGGCAAGTGGCACTGACAACGCCAGAGCAACAAGTTAAACCCTGGTTCTATGCTGATAGTTATGTAACTGCACAACTGAATTGGCCAAGCCAAAAGCAAACCTTAACAATATTAGCAGGAGCCAGTGGCCGTAACTTAGCGTTTGCCCCGAGTCACTTTTTAGCTAGTGCAGAGCTAGGCTCTGAGCAAGCAGGCGTGTTAATTGCTGGACATAATGACACTCACTTTGCTTTCTTACAAAAAGTGAATGTGGGTGAGCAATTTAGCTTACAAACGCAAAATGGCCAAATTGATCGCTATCGAGTGCGTGGGATTGCGGTTATTCATCAGTCCCAGTACGATTTTTTAGCGCATAAAGGCTTGTATTTATTAACCTGTTATCCGTTTGATTCTTTAGCCTCCGGGACTGAATTACGATTATTAGTCTCTGCCGATAAATTGCCATCACCTGCATCGGTGTTATCTATGTCTACTACCAATTCTTGATGACGCTGACTTATCATTACACCTACAAATACCACGCCAATGCTGAGCCATTGGCTAAGAGAAAGCACTTCTCCCAAGATAATTGCTGATAATATTAGGGTGAAAATCGGTATTAAATTTGAATAGGCTGCGGCAGTGAGCACCGACACCTTACTAATTGCGTAATTATACAAACCATAGCCGCCTAAGGTGACGCAAGAGCCTAAATATAAAATACTTAATAATGCGCCAAGGTCGTGTTGATTTTCACTGGGTAAATCAATAAACAGTAAAAATGGCGCAAAGAACAGACTACCGCTAAAACCTTGCAATGCAATTAAGGTTAATGGTGAGTAGCGAGCAACTAAATGTTTAACTGAAATAGTATAAAATGCAGCGCAGACCATTGCCATTAACTCCAAAAAGTTACCCAGCAATGGATTGGGAGCCTGCTCTGAGCTTGGCGACATTAAAGTTAATAAGATACTGCCGCCAATACAAAAAGTGAAACCAATAACAATGGCCTTACTAATGTACTCTTTGAGCATAAAAAACGCTAAAAGTGCTACGATAATCGGTAAGCACGATACAATAACTCCCGCTTGAGAAGCTGAAGTATATTCCATCGCATGGCCTTCAAATAAAAAATACAAACAGGGCTCAGCCAGCGACATCCCCACCAGATATTTCCAGTCACCTTGATGATATTTAAAGCGAATAACGTAACGCCATAAGCACAATGCCATGACTAAGGTGGTTAACATGCGTAAAAAAATCACCAGTGCAGGGTCATAAATGGCGATCGCGTATTTTAGCGCGATAAAAGAACTGCCCCATAAAAAGGTGGCGATTATTAAACATAAACTGGCTGGCATGAAGGTCGCTTTAAAGTGAATTAAAACACGATCCTAGCACGTCAGCACCGTGATTGAATATTTTTAACTTGTTCAAAAATCGATAACTGGTATAAATAAATCCTTCAATATTTTTGTGTAGTAAAAAGCATGCAAAGGGCACAGGTAATAGTGGTTAAGCTGGGAACGAGTGTACTCACTGGTGGAACCGATAAACTCGACAAAGCACACATGGTTGAATTAGTTCGCCAATGTTGTGAATTAAAAAAGCAAGGTCATCAAGTTGTGCTGGTATCAAGTGGCGCGGTGGCTGCTGGCCGAGAGCAACTATTAAAACCCTGCGGTCGTTCATTGATTGATAAACAGATGCTTGCCGCGATTGGTCAAGGTCAGCTTATCCACATTTGGCAAAGCTTATTTGCTTTATATGGCGTCAATGTAGGGCAAATGCTACTGACTCGCGCTGACGTTGATGACCGAGAACGCTACCTCAATGCCCGCGATACTTTAACTGCATTATTAAGTTATGACGTGGTGCCAATCATTAATGAAAATGATGCGGTCGCAACTGCTGAAATTAAAGTAGGTGATAACGACAACCTCTCAGCACTGGTCGCTATATTAGCTAATGCCGACAAATTATTATTACTAACCGACCAAGAAGGTTTATTTACCAGTGATCCACGTACTGATGTTAATGCGCAATTAATTGACGAAGTGGCACATATTGATGATGAGTTACGCCAGCTTGCTGGTGGCAGTGGAACTAGTCTAGGCACGGGTGGTATGGCAACGAAATTGCAAGCCGCTGATATCGCTCGTCGAGCCGGGGTGGAAGTGATTATAGCCAAAGGTGCTGGTAAAAATGTGATCCTTAATTGTATGAGCGAACAGTTACCAGGAACACGCTTTGTAAAGCTAACAGCGCCAAGAGATGGCCGTAAAAAATGGCTGTTAGCTGGACCTAAAAGTAGTGGCCAAATAGTGATTGATGATGGCGCAGTAAATGCTTTACAGCAACAAGGCGCTAGTTTATTAGCCAAAGGCGTACGCGGTGTGCGCGGGCAGTTTGAACGTGGCGATTTGATTGATTTAGTCACCAGCGATCAACAATTAGTGGCCCGTGGGTTAGTACGTTTTAGTAAAGCTGAAACCGATACTATTAAAGGTTGTCATTCAAGTGAAATAGCTAAGTTACTAGCTTTTGATTGCGGTAGTGAAGTGATCCATCGAGATGATTTGGTGTTGTTTTAGATTATCAAGCTACTACATTGTAAAACATTAAAGTCATCCATTGAGGATATAAATGAATAGTTTAATAATACAGCAAGACTCAAGCTTTTATTCTTTGATGCCGGCCTTTTCACTGCGGTATTGAGTTTTGCTTTATATTTTTAAAATAACGTGGATTGCTTTACTTTTTAGGAGATGGATTCGCGTTCTTTGATGCTATTTTAGCTTTATATTCTGTGCTAAAATCTGTGCCCTTAAATTGTTGTAAACAGGGCCCAGTTGATGAAATTAGTTCGTTGGTTATTAGGTAGTTTGATCTTATTTTTTGATTTTGTTTTTACACCACGTAGTAAAAAACGTCCTGCGGGAGAGCAAGCTCAGCTTGATCAACTCACTGCACAATTTAAACTATATCAATTCAAAGCTTGCCCATTCTGCGTAAAAGTGCGCCGTGCAATTAAACGCGAAGGGTTAAAAGTTGAAATGCGCGACGCGAAAAGTAATGAACAGTATCGTCAAGAATTGCTCGAACAAGGCGGAAAAATAAAAGTACCGTGTCTACGTATCGAAAAAGATAACCAAGTCACTTGGTTATATGAATCAAACGATATCATTGCTTACTTAAATAAAGCTGCAGCTTAATATTCATTTTTCAAGCGCATTTGCTGTGTTAGCATTTAGCGCATATTTTATTGCCCATTGAAAGAGAACATAACCATGACAATTCGTACACGTGTTGCGCCGTCACCAACCGGTGACCCGCATCTTGGTACCGCTTATATCGCCTTATTTAATTACTGTTTTGCTAAGCAGCAAGGTGGCGAATTTGTACTTCGTATTGAAGACACAGACCAAGTACGTAGCACTTCAGAATCAGAACAAGCGATTATGGATAGTCTTCGTTGGTTAGGGCTTGAATGGGATCATGGTCCTGATGTCGGTGGTGAGTTTGGTCCTTATCGTCAATCAGAGCGTAGCGATTTATATAAAAAATATGCGCATCAGTTAGTTGATGATGGCAAAGCATTTTATTGTTTTGCAACTAGCGAAGAGCTGGACCAAATGCGTGAAGAGCAAATGGCTGAAGGCCTGCGTCCTAAATACGATGGCCGTGGTTTAAACCTTACGGATGACGAAATTAAAGCCAACTTAGCTGCCGGTAAGCCTTACGTTATACGTATGAATATTCCAAGCGAAGGTACCTTTAAATTTAACGATTACTTACGTGGTGAAATTGAGATCCCGTGGGAAAACGTTGATATGCAAGTGTTACTAAAAGCCGATGGTTTCCCAACGTACTTCTTAGCTAACGTGGTTGATGATCATCACATGGAAATTAGCCATATTTTCCGTGGTGAGGAGTGGATCAACTCTGCGCCAAAGCTGCTAAAATTATATGAAGATTTTGGTTGGCAAGCGCCGGTGCTTGGTCACTTACCACTATTACGTAACCCAGATAAGTCAAAGCTATCTAAGCGTAAAAATCCAACTTCTATTAATTACTATAAAGAAATGGGGTACTTACCTGAAGCGGTACTTAACTACCTTGGACGCATGGGCTGGTCAATGCCGGATGAGCGTGAAAAGTTCACGCTTGCTGAAATGATTGAACATTTTGATATGAAGCGTGTATCACTCGGTGGCCCAGTATTTGACGTTGATAAACTAAGCTGGTTAAACGGCATGTGGATCCGCGAAAACTTCAGCAACGAAGAGCTAATTCAGCGCTTTGTAGATTGGAAGTTTAATGGGGCAATGCTTGCTAAAGTATTACCAGAGGCGAAAGCCCGCATTAATACCCTATCAGATATGGTTGATTTAGCCGGTCATTTTGTCGGTGGTATTCCAACTTACGACCCTGCGTTACTGACCGCTGGTAAAGCCGATGAAGATGTAATTCGCCAAGCTTTACAGTTCTTTATCTGGGAGCTTGAGGGCTTACGAAGCTGGGAGAAATCAGCAATATTTGCTATAGCTAAAGCGGTGTCTACTTTCCATGAGCTGAAGATTAAAGACTTTTTAGAGCCGATATTTGTCGCTATTACTGGCAAAACGTCTTCAACATCAGTACTTGATGCAATGGAAATATTAGGCTCAGATCTATCGCGCGCACGTTTACGTGTAGCACTTGCGCATTTAGGTATCTCTAAAAAGCAAGCGAAGAATATTGAGCGTGCGTATCGCGAGTATCCTGCTGCATAGGTAAAGTAATCTAGCTAAGCTTGATGATCATTAGAAGCCGAACTTTATTAACGTGGAGTTCGGCTTTTTTGTGGAAAAATAATGGAGTATTGCCAACAAGCAAAGCTAGTGTGTGGACGATGAAATAATAATAATTGGCTGTTCTCACGCAATTTGTTAGCTCAGCAGTGAGAAGTGGGATATCGGTGGTTTATTTTTTCAAAAAAAAAGCCGTGTTTTAAATCAACACGGCTTTGTTGTTTTAATTTTCTTTGCCCTAGACTTTGAACTCATCTACAGATAAGCGTAACTCTTCGGCAAGTTTAGCGACCTCAGAGCTTGATATATTAGTCTGATTAGCCCCCTCTGCGGTTTGTTCTGCAATGGCTACAATAGACTCAAGGCGCTCGCTAATCTCTTGTGAGACTTGTTGTTGCTCTTGTGCTGCTGTCGATATTTCTTCACTCACATCATGTGCTAAAGCAACCGCTGAGGTGATTGAATCCAGTGCTGCGTTGGCTAGGTCTGATTGTTCAACACAAGAATCAGCTTGTTGCTTGCCTTTAGACATTGCAGTCACGGCTGCTTCCGCGCCTGTTTGCAATGATTCTATCATGGCTTGAATTTCTTGAGTCGAGGCTTGTGTTTTACTAGCCAATGAACGAACCTCATCAGCAACAACGGCAAAACCACGACCTTGTTCACCAGCACGTGCTGCTTCAATAGCTGCATTAAGTGCTAGTAAGTTAGTTTGATCCGCGATACCACGAATAACATCAAGAATACTACCAATTGAGGCGCTATCTTGATGAAGCTTATTAATGACTAGTGAGGCTGATTCAACTTCACGAGCTAGCTGCTCAATGGTCGATTTATTCTGGCTAGAAATACCCTTAACACGCTCAGCTTCTTTATCGGCATTTTTGATTTCTTTAAGTGCCTGTTGTGCGCTATTGCTTACTGTTTGTGAGGTACTGCTCATTTCCGTTGTCGCTGTTGCAGCTTGTTCTACCTGTGCTTGTTGATTACGAATTGCTTGACTTGATTCACCGGTGATAGCAGACGTTTCTTCTGAGGCCGCAGCAAGTTGTGTGGAACGAGATATAATACCTTGGATCAAGCTGCGTAAGCTGGCTATAAGTGTATTACAGCTACGCGATAGTTCACCAAATTCATCTTTAGCTGTATCGTCTAGACGTTGTGTCATGTCGCCACTAGCAACAATATCAAGAATGCGGTTTACTTCTGCAAGCGGTTTAATAATGCGGTTAACCGTTATATAAGCTACGATTATGGCTAACAAAGTTGCGCTGATCATACCAACCCAGGTCCATAAATTAGCTGAATCTACGTCGGTCCTAACTTCTTTTTGCAATTCAAAAGCAACATTACTAGCTTGAGAAACTAATTCATTAAGTTGTTTTATTGCAGTTGCCGTAGCTTGCTCTGCCTCTGTAAGTTCCTTTTCAGTCATTGCGATTACATCAATTAAACGCTTTTTGTTAGCTGAAATACTATTGTTGCCGAGAATGTTATCGCGAAGAGAGACGAAGTAATTGTTTAAATCGTTATATAAACCAGGCTCTGCTGCTTCAACAACCGGTTTTAGTAGCTTTAAGCTACGCTCAATCTCCTCTAAATAATAAAGCTGCTCATTTTTGACGATATCTAAGGTATTTTGGGTTTTAACTGTCAGCATGTCAGTGCTGTTGGTGACTAAAGACAAAAAGTTATTTTCTAATTTATTAGCCGCTTGATAGGCTCTGCTATCACTGCTTTCTAAACCATCAATATCGATAATATCCAAAACCACAGAATTAGCATCTTCCGCTGCAAGCTCTATCGTTTCTAATTGTGCTCGTAATGATTTATTGAGTTCTAATTGGGTTTTTTTATCTTTTAATAAATCTTCTACTAATTTAATAAAGCTTTTGTAAGTTCGCTCAACGTTTTGACTATTTTGATTTAGTTGATCGTTGTCACGTACAACGAGTTTTAACTGTGAATAAGCTTTATCAAAGCGTTGTTTTTGTTCGAACACCAACTTTTCAATTGGCGCAAGCTCTGCTGCTGAAGAGGTATAAAAACTAGCTTGGGCGGCTTTACTCATCAGGATAAACTCAACCTGTAGTTCTGAGCTTTGTTCTAATGCCGGCAATGATAATTGATTTACTTGCTGTGCTGAATTATTAATATTTGCGATTCTGAACAGTGAATTACCCCCAATTAAAAGAAGTAATAAGGTGATACAAATAAAACCACCCCAAATACGTTGGCTGACAGTTAAGTTCATATAAAAATTCCATAAAGAGAGTAGCAATTAGACTTTATCGGCTTTATTGCGGATAAGTTAAGTAATTAAATTCAATTACTTTTAACATTCGTTACTATAAATCTAACAGAAGATGATTAATTTTTCAGTTAAATTAGATGAAATCAGTAGAATTAGCGCTAAAGTATTGCTTATTTTTTAACTCCATCAAGCTCAGCTTCCCACCCCATACACAGCCTGTATCCAAAGCATGGATATTTGCATGATGAGTTACGCCCTCAAGAGCAGCCCAATGTCCAAATACAATGTGCTGTTTAAAAGTTGTAAATTTTGGGTGCTCAAACCAAGGCATCATTGCAGTAGCGTTAGTAATACTACCTTTATAGCTTAACTCTAATTGTTCATCAAGGGTTAAAAATCGCATTCTGGTAAAGTAGTTAACAATATAACGAAATCGCTCAAACTCATTGAGTTGCTCACTCCAAAGGCCTGGGTGCTGCTCATACATATGTTTGAAAAAATCGCGCGCATTCTCACCTTGATAGCAGGATTCAGCAAATTGAGCATGTTGCAGAGCCTGCTCAATGGACCATGCGGGGTTGAGGCCTGCGTGGCTAATAAATACCTGTTCTGTTTCAAGCCATAGAGCCAATGGTTGCTGCTTTAGCATGGCTATATAAGCAGGTAGCTTTGCTGAACCAAGCAGGGCGGTGAGCTTGTCTTTTGGATTAGCGGGTTTATCTAACATATAATTGGCAATCAGGTGTAAGTCATGATTACCTAAGGTAACGGTGATACTATCTTGATGTGTATATAAATAATCTAGGCAGGCAAGAGAGTCGGGGCCGCGGGCGACAATGTCGCCCACTAAATAAAGGTGATCTTTACTTGGGTTGAAGTCAACTTGCAGCAACAAAGCTTGAAATTCTTTATAACAACCTTGTAGATCACCTATCGCATAATTTGCCATTATTTAACCTAAATTCGGGATAATAAATCTATCTCCTGTGGCTATTTTCAACGCTAACTGCGTTGAATCTACTTGCAATAGGCCAGCTATTGACGCGTAAATTCGCCTTGTTATCTCTGAAAATCTCCGACAGGACAGCTTAAAGGCTAGTTATATCATTAAATCAATGCGTTAATAAATATCTTAACCCGATTTCAGGTTATTTAATGTAAAATATTAGGCAGTGATAAACGAAAAACATTAATAGGTGCATCAAACTCTGTACCGAACTCATTCTTCAAGGTGTAATAACCTTGCATCGTTCCTACGGGAGTATCTAGCACTGCACCACTGGTATATTTATAGCTTTCACCAGGACCAATAGTTGGTTTTTCACCGACGACGCCTTCACCTTGTACTTCGATTTCTTTACCATTTGCATCAGTGATCAACCAATAGCGGCTAATTAACTTTGCGCTGCATAGACTGTGATTTTTAATGGTAACGGAATAAGCAAATACATATTTATCAAGTTCAGGTTGTGATTGACCCTCAACATAAAATGTTTCTACCGATACTTTGATGGGTGAGCCCAAATTACTGCTTGTTGTCATAAATCCAATTAGCTATATCAATAAATTGTTGTAACGAAAGGCTTTCAGCACGCAACGTGATATCTATACCAATGCTAGTTAATTCATCTGCGGTGAGTAAATTAGCTAAGCTGTTGCGCAGTGTTTTGCGGCGCTGATTAAAGGCCTCTAAACACACAGTGTTAAGAATTTTAGTACTTTTTGCTGTACGTTGCTCTGGCTTTTTCGGTATTAAACGAATAACGGCAGAATCAACTTTCGGTGCTGGTTTAAAACACTCTGGTGGTACTTCGATGACAGGCATTGCATTACAGTAATACTGTGTCATTACGCTCAAGCGACCAAATGTTTTACTACCAGGTCCTGCTACCATGCGTTTCACCACTTCTTTTTGTAGCATAAAGTGCATATGCTCAATGTTGTCGGCAAACTCAAATAAATGGAACAGCAATGGTGTTGAAATATTGTATGGTAAATTACCAAACACTTTTAGTTTGTTGCGGTCAGCTTTGATCAAACTTGAAAAATCAAATTTCATCGCATCACCTTGATGCACAGTAAGCTTAGGCCCTAAAAATGGGTGCTCAGTTAAGCGCTGGGCTAAATCTTTATCTAGTTCAACAACCGTTAAGTGGCCACTTAGCTCACTTACCGGTTCAGTGATAGCACCTAGACCAGGACCGATTTCAACTAAATTATCTTCAGGTTTAGGATCAATCGCGGTGACGATTTTATCGATGATCATCTCATCACATAAAAAGTTTTGCCCAAAACGTTTGCGGGCGCGGTGTCCTAAATGTACTTTATCTGTCATTGATTTTGTGCTTTTTCATGGGCGAGCTTAATTGCTTCGCGGATCGCTAATTCAAAACTACCAACATCAGCATCACCAGTACCTGCTAAATCGAGCGCCGTACCGTGATCAACTGAGGTGCGTATAAACGGCAAACCAAGGGTGATATTAACTGATTTGCCAAAACCTTTGTATTTTAGCACAGGTAAACCTTGATCGTGATACATTGCCAGCACTGCATCAGCTTGTGATAGATATTTGTCTTGGAACAAGGTGTCAGCAGGCAATGGCCCGATTAAATTCATACCTTCACTATTTAGCTGTTCAATGGTTGGGGTGATGGTGTCAATCTCTTCACGCCCTAAATGGCCATCTTCACCCGCATGAGGGTTAAGCCCACAGACTAAAATACGTGGTTTTTCGATACCAAATTTAGTTTGTAAATCATGGTTTAAAATACCTGCAACTTTACTTAAACGCTCACTTGTAATAGCACGTGATACATAAGCCAGTGGGATGTGCGTGGTCACTAGTGCAACTCTTAAGCCTTCAGTAGCTAATAACATCACCACATCAGGGGTGTTTGATTGCTGGGCAAAGTATTCGGTATGGCCACTAAATGAAATGCCAGCTTTATTGATAATACCTTTATTAACAGGACCAGTTACAATGGCTGCAAACGTACCATTCATATTCTTTTCGCACGCGATACGCAAGGTATCGAGTACGTATTGACCGTTGGCATCATTTAACACACCCATCTCAACGTCGGCACCTAAATCAACTTGGTGCAGATAGACACTCCCTGCAGGGGCGATTACAGCTGGTGCATTTTCATCAAATGGAATTAAATTGATTGTTAAACCAAGCTGTTTGGCTCGCTGTTGTAATAATTGCTTATCAGCAATCACAACCAGCTGCGCAGGCCAATCATGCTGTGCAAGTTGCAACAGTAAATCTGGGCCGATCCCGGCAGGTTCGCCGGGAGTAATTGCAATACGTAGGATCATTGGTTATTCATCAATTGGGAAAATTTCAACATGGGCTTGCTCACGCATTTCTTGCTGCCAGTTAAAGCTTTCTTCTTTAAATTTACGATTAAAGAGCATGCCGTGAGCACGGTTACGTTTAGCTAGTTCGGTTTTATCAGCTATACGTTTGTCTAATAGCTGCACTATATGCCAACCAAATGTGGTTCTAAACGGGTCACTGATCTCATTTTTATCAAGTGATAGTAGGGCATCTCTAAACTGTGGCGCATAGGTCGTAGGATCTGTCCAATCGTACTCTCCACCTTTAAGTGCAGAGCCTGGATCTTCTGAATACTCTTTAGCAAGTTCACCAAAGTCGGCAGTCCCAGCACGTAAATCTTTAGCAAAGCCATTAAGCATATTGCGGGCTTTTTCTTCGCTTAAGATGATTGACGGCTTGATTAAGATATGGCGAGAGCGCACTTCGGTTGTTTCAACAACCTGGCGACCACGAATGTCTTGAACTTTAATAATATGAAAACCAGCGCCTGAACGAAGCGGGCCTATAATGGCATCTTTTTTGGTGCCCTTAACTGCTTCAGCAAAGAGTGATGGCATTTCATTAATGCTCATCCAGCCTAATTGACCACCTTCAAGTGCTTTTGAACCACTTGATGATGAAATGGCGATACGTTTAAATTCTTTCCCGTCTTGTAAAAACTCAATAACTTTATCTGCGCGAGTTTTTGCGCTAGCAATTTCATCCGCAGTGGCATTATTTGGAATATCAACGAGGATATGGCCAATGTCATACTCTTCCGTATTTTGACCTTGGCTTTCCATTATTTTTAAGAGATTATCAACTTCTTGTGGGCTAATATAAATACGACGGTCTACGTTTGCGCGCATTACTTGTTGAGTGGTGATCTCTTTACGAATTTCTTCACGATAAGATTGGAAACTCTCGCCTGATGATTCAATAGTACGGCGTAGGTCTGCGATTGTTCCGCCTTGCTCTTTCGCCATACCAACCAAAGTTTGGTCCAGTTGGCTATCAGAGATTTCTAACCCCATACGCTCAGCTAATTGCATCATCAACGCTTGATTTACTAAACGCTCCATTGCTTGAATACGTAGCGTATCATCCGAAGGTAATTCTTGTCCTTGCTCTTTGGCTTGGGTTTTTACGCGGTTAACAATAGTGTTTACTTCACTTTGTAAAATAACCCCTTGGTTTACAATACCAACCACCTTGTCTATTTCAACAGGGGCTGCGAAAGCGCTTTGGCATAAACCAAGCGTCAAAAATGCTGATGCTAATAATTTTTTTAAATTCATACTTTTTCTAATACTCTTGCTAATAGTACGGTGATACTAGTTATTAAGAAAATACGGTCTACGATAGCCAAAAATACCTTGTTGTAATAATTTTTGTGCATCATAACGGCTTTTACTACCTAACCCTTTTAAGACAATATTAAATCCAATACTTGAATCAAAAGTGGCTTGTTCTTGGCCTATCGCTTGATTTAAATCAGTTGCGATTTGGCGACGGGCGGTAACTTGAAAGGCCCAACAGCATGATTCATATTGCAATCCGCTGAACACCTCGACACTACGACCGTTTTCTAAATCACGGTGATAGCTACTTACAAACTGCCATTGATCACTGAGCGGAATGCTAGTAAAAAAGCCAACTTGTTCGATTGTATTGCCTGAGACATCATTTGCATAGCGATGGTTCAATTGAACGAGTTGATTATCGTCACCTTTATAATCTAAGGTCACATTTGACTGGATAATCTGTTTACCATCGGTGTCATATTGAATTCCGCCTGATAAATACCAGCGGCGGTGCCAATGTAACATGGTTTGTGCGGCAAACAAGGCATTATAGTTGGTATCTGAGTTTAACCCTTGCGATGTTGGCTTGGCTGAGTCACTTAAATAAAATATTTGACCAGCACTAAAATTAAACAACTCTTCACTTTTATTATTAAATAAACGCGTGGTTGCACCTAATGTAAATTGATTTGCTGCGGCTATACGATCCACACTTGAAAAACGACTATCACGGAATAAACCAAAAAAATCATCTTGTAATTTTGTTGTATCGTATAAACCTATATTGGATTGATCTTTATTCGGTGTATACAAATACTGCAGTTGTGGCTCTAAGGTTTGAATACCATCATCAGCGAAGATAGTGGTTTCACGCTCAAAGTTTAATTGGCTGTATAAACGCACTTTAGGCAAAGTACGCGATACTGATTTAGCATAATCAGTATTTGCCAAATCACCTTCTTGCTTATAGTTGGTGTGCAATACGCTAAATTCAGATAAAAACGACCATGCATGCTCTTGGTAGCCGTAGCTTGCTTTTGGTTCGATGTGTAAACGAGTTGCCTTTTCAATAACTTGAGTGTCATTTGTAAAGTGGCTCAGTTCACCGTCTAGGGTAAGTTCAATATCCTGAAAACTAAATGGTGCTGTTTGCGAAAAGCTAATTTGTGGCCACGCCGCATACGATTCAACATGATCACCGAGCACTTCAAAGTTTTGTACTTTAATATCTGTACGCCAAGTATCACCTAAGTGTGATAACGAGCCAGTACGGTACAGTTGGGTGTCAGTACGTGTTGCGTAATTAGAACCCAAATCAGTGAGATAGTTATCATCGCTGACGTTGGTTATATCAACATTAGCACGCCAATTTTCGGCAAAATAACTTTGTTGTTGCCAGTGAAATAGAAAGCGCTCTTTGAGTTCTGGTTCGGAGTCGTCTTTGTCAAGGTATTCAAGTGCTACGAGACCTTCATTGCTATCACTCAAATAACGAAATTCGGTTTGCAGCTGCAAGCCTTTTTTAGACATATAGCGTGGTGTAATCGTGGCATCAAAGTTTGGTGCAATATTCCAATAATATGGAGTAACTGTTTCTACGCCGTAGCGATCTGAACTGGAAATATTGGGTGTTAATAAGCCCGACTTTCTGCGATTATCAATTGGGAAAGTGAAATAGGGTAAATAAAGTACAGGCGTATCCATAATACGCAATACCATATCATGGGTTTCGCCCCAGCCTTCATCACTGGATAATAAAATTTGTTCAGCTTGAATTGCCCACACGGGCGTATCGCTTGGACAGGTAGTAAAGCTTGCGTTCAGCAGATCTAAGCCAGACTTATTAATAGTGAGTTTTTCTGCTCCGCCGTGTGCTTGTTGATCCGTCAGCTTATAATCGGCACCAAGTAGGCTGATTTCAGAACTATTTAAATCAGCATTAAGACCTGAGCTATTTACTTCACTGATAGCGTCACGGTAAGTAATAGGGCCAGTTGCATTAAGTAACCCACGCTGTTTGTCAATTAGCGCACTTTGTGCGGACAAACTCATAGTAAGGGTGTTAATATCAACATTACCGGTAAATTCTGCGCTTTGGGTGCCAAGCAGTTCAATATCATCTGAACGGATATCGATCATGCCTAAGTCAAGGCCAGCAAGCGGTTGCCAAGCTCTGGTTTGCATTGAATTGCCACAAAAGTTGTGTGTCAGTTCAGTTTCGGCGAACGATGGTGCGCTGATCACACTTAGCATCATCATGCCCCAGGTTTTGCTCATTTATTAACCTTAATATGCTGTCGTTGGATGTAAGAATGACATAATAAAGGAAAACAATGGCAAATACAGTAATTGACTTAGTGAAAAATAGATATCTTGTAAAATGAATCGTTATAAAAGTTTACAGCAGTTTTTAAATCCGCACTTCGAAGATGAAGTATACCAGCTAGCTGCGATCACCGGAGACGCCAGCTTTCGTCGTTATTTCCGTCTAAACCGCGGTCAAGATAGCTATATAGTTATGGACTCAGATCCAGCTAAGCTTGATAACACTCCTTATATAGAACTCAACAAAGTTTTTTCTGAGCATGGTTTCAAACTACCAAAAATATTACATGCTGATGAAAAGCAAGGGTTCTTCTTATTAAGCGATTTAGGCAACACACATCTTGCTGATATGCTAGATGATAAAGAACGTATTAATCACTATAAACACCTTATAAAACTTAGTGCACAATGGGCAAAAATGCCGCCTGTTGAGCACATGAAAGATTTTGATCGGGCATTTTTAGAATTAGAACTAAGTATTTTTTTAGAATGGTTGGTAGAGGGATTTTTAGAGCTAGAAGTTACTGCTGCAGAACGTACTTTATGGCAAACGAGCTGTGAGTTATTAATTGAAAATATACTCGCGCAACCTAGCGTCACTGTACACCGTGATTTTCATAGCCGTAATATTATGCACAGTGAACAGCAATGGGCAATTATTGACTATCAAGATGCCGTGCAAGGCCCGGTATGTTATGACCTGGTATCGTTACTGCGTGATTGTTATTTTAAACTTCCTCACGATGAACTTGAATACTTACTTGAGCATGCATTTGCTGAGTTTGAGCAACAGGGCTTGCTCAGTAACATCAGCTTTGCAACCTTTAAACAATGGTTTGATTTAACCGGTATTCAACGCCATTTAAAAGCGGCGGGTATTTTTTGCCGGTTAAATTTACGCGATGGTAAACTCGGTTATATGGATAATGTATTACCGACACTGCGCTACATTAGTGATGTGGCGCAAGATCATTCATCGTTGGTGGAGCTGGGTAAATGGATCAGCAGTAAGATTATTCCTGCTACCTTAGTCGCACTTAATAAAGTGCCAACTAAATAATGAAAGCGATGATTTTAGCCGCGGGTCGCGGTCAGCGAATGATGCCACTTACCGCAGAATTACCTAAACCTATGTTAAAGGTGCAAGGAAAACCATTAATCGAGCATCATATTGAGCGACTAAAAACAGCAGGGATCACTGATTTTATTATTAACCTTGCTTGGCAAGGAGATAAGATCCGTGCTTACTTTGGCGATGGTAGCCGGCTTGGTGTACATATTGAGTATAGCCAAGAGCCTGAGCAGGGATTAGAAACTGCAGGTGGTATTATTCAAGCATTACCTTTGCTTGGTGAGCAATTTATTGTTATTAATGGCGATATATTTACCGACTATGATGTTAGTTCATTACTGCATATTCACTTAGATGCGGGCGAGGCACATATTGTGTTGGTTGAAAATCCAGCCCACAACCCAAATGGTGACTTTACGTTGCGTCATCTAAGCGCAGATAGCCCCAAGTATACATTTTCTGGTATCAGTCGCTTTCATCAGCAATTTTTTGCAGGAATTACAGCGGGTACTCATCGCTTAGGGCCATTATTAAAAAGTAAATTGGCTGAGCATGTTGTCTCTACGGAGCTGTACATAGGTAACTGGGACGATATCGGAACTCCAGAACGATTAGCTCAATTGAATGAGTTGTTGATAGAGCAACAAAAAACTCATTAAGTAATTCACGTATAATAGGAGCGCCTCATGTGGGGTAAAATTTTAGGTGCCTGCTTTGGCTTTATGTTTGGGCGTATTATAGGCTTATTTATAGGCTTATACCTGGGCCATATGTTTGACAAGAGTTTAAAGCAGAACTTTGATAAAGCCGGCGGCTTTTCAAGCTTATTTAAAGGCGATGATGATATTAATCAGCGCCAAGCGTTATTTTTTACCAGCTGTTTTGGAGTAATGGGGCACATTGCTAAGTCAAATGGCCGCGTAAGCGAAACCCACATCCGTGCTGCCAGTTTATTTATGGATGAAATGGGACTCACTGGTGATGATCGCAAAGAGGCACAAGATGCATTTAAAGCGGGAAAAGACGCTGATTTTTCATTAAAAGAAACTGTTTTCGATTTTAAAGAGCGTTTTGCTCGTCGCCATGATTTATTACAACTGTTTTTAGAAATTCAAATCCAAATGGCGTTTTCTGATGGGGTGTTAGCTGCGCAAGAAAAGGAGCTACTCCAAGAGGTAAGTAAGTTATTAGGGATCTCTAAAACTCACTTTGCATTTGTACTTAAACGTTACCAAGCTGAATTTTCATTTCGTCAGCAACAACAACGCTATCAACAGCAGCAACAACGTCAACAAGGGCAAAGCAGTAGTTATCGTGAAGGCTCAGGGCATCATGTACCGCCAAATAGTGGCATGAGCCGTACTCAAGCTCTGGCTTTGCTGGGGCTAAATAATGAGGCGAGTGAACGAGAAGTAAAAGTAGCGTACCGTAAATTAATGGCACAGCACCATCCAGATAAATTAGTTTCTCAAGGTTTACCTAAACATATGATGGAACTGGCAGTCAAGAAAAGCCAAGATATTCAAGCCGCTTACGAATATTTAAAAAAGGCGGCGTAAAAACCCGTCTACTTCTTTGGTCAAGCGCTCATGTTGCTCAGGCTCAGAGCGCAAACCAAACAGCTCACGTTGGCGGTAATCATATTTACTGTGACGTTTAACCCAGCGTTTTCTATCCGCCACACTCAGCAGTAAGTCTGGGTTATCTATGTTGTAGTAAATATCCAATAACGGCGGGCTAATAGTCGATATAATCGCGTTAAGTTGTTGGTTACGTTTACTGTTTGGTAAATAACTGCTAAGGCTGACAAATGCATCTATGTTGGTATTTGGATATTCGCCATAGTGTTCGAGCAATACTCCAGCAGAGGCACCTTGTGCAATAACAACAATTTTCCCATCTTCATCCAATGCACTTTGATACAACGCATTAAAGCGTGCAATTAAGTTGAGTTTATAATTATCTATTATCGCATTGCTTATATGAGCGATAGCATCAACATGTACAACAGGAGTGGCTGTGTCAGCTGATGGTTCGCCATTGTCTGAACTTGTAGTTTGCTTAGCCGCTGCAGGTTCAGTTGTTTCACTTGCATCCGCAGGTGGCGCTGCTTGCCAATCAATATCGGGTACCGTCATAGCAATTGTGGCATAGCCTAAATCGTTAAGTTGCGTACGTAAAAAGTTGAGCCCGTTGTTATTGGTAGGTAAGTGTTGCCAATCAGGGATAATCAACACCACACCGCGCTGCTGGGCACTCATGTGTTGGCGATATAAACTTAAAAACTCAGTCTCACCAGCAAGTAGCGGTTTTAGTTCATCTTGCGGCATTAGGCGTGATAAATCATTACTGCTGATTGTTGACCATGGTGTGGGTGCAATAAAGTCGGCTGCTTGGGCTTGCATGGCCAAGAAAGTCGCGTAAACCAAACTAATTAATTGCCATACTTTAAACTGTTTGCCGATAGCCATATAAACCACCACGATGAATCAATAAGTTGTTATCGGCGTGTACAGCAAAAAGTTTAGTGTGATTTTAAGCTCGTAATTAAAACTCTGGCTCAGCTTCAAAAGTCATAATTTGTGCTGTTCCCGGGTGAGTGAGCTGTAGCATTTGTGCGTGCAATTGCAAGCGCGGGGCAGCAGCCAGGGCATCAGGGTTAGCATAGAGCCTATCGCCTAAAATAGGGTGCCCCAATGACAACATATGCACACGTAATTGATGTGAGCGTCCGGTAATAGGGGTAAGTTCCACACGAGTGGCGTGCAACTCATGCTCCAATACAGTGTAATGAGTTAAAGAGGGCTTCCCCTTGTCATGATCAACCATTTGCTTAGGGCGGTTTGGCCAATCACAGATCAGTGGCAAATTGACTGATCCCGTTAATGGCTCTAATTTACCGTACACTCGTGCAATATAGCGCTTTGCAGTTTGGCGTTCTTGAAACTGCATACTTAAATGACGATGAGCCGCTTTATGCATTGCTAAACAAATAATTCCAGAGGTTGCCATATCTAAGCGGTGAACTATTTTTGCCGTAGGAAAAACACGGTTAACGCGAGCTATCAAACAATCGGCGTGTTTAGGATCTTTTCCCGGCACAGTCAAAAGTTCACTGGGCTTGTTGACGATCAGTAAATCATCATCTTGAAATAAAATGGTTAAATAAGGATCTAATGGAGGATTGTAGTTAATTAACACGGCCGACCTCAATGATTTATGAGCGCGCTATTTTAGAGAAGTCATCGCTTATACACAATCAATAACGTATTAGATTAGACGCGAGAGTATTAATGAGCGAGTTAATTGACAAGTAGTCGTTAAGCAGAGGGTATTTTTGGGCAAAAGAAAAGCGCGAACTATTGCTAGTCGCGCTTGCGGAATCTTCTAATTTTCTGCATCCTGCAATTGAACTTAATCAACTCCTAAACTTTACTAATCCATGTGATCACACTGTTACTTATTCGTTCTGCGTGATATAGGCTATCCGTGCCTCTGTCCTATGTGCTTCCTTTTGATCCTTTTTGGTAATCTCTATTACCGGTCCTTTACGCATCGTCCTGATGCTATCCCTTAGTTAACAGTTCCATTGTGATACCCTTTAGGGCCTGTCCATCTGTCCGCTTTTATAACATCCTGTCTAACAACTCTCTTGCGAGCCCTGTTGTTATTCCTTTTCGCATCATCTTGACGCTGTCCGTGTATTTACTATCCTTAGTGCTACTCATCCTGAGCCTGTCCGTGAATCCATTTTTTCCTAACGTAACCTTTAATTCGAGGTTTATGAGTAATCATTCCTTGTCCGTTTACTCATTTAAGCGTCACTGCTTAACCGATGAAGTAAGTATAGAGAGTATCTGCAAACAAAATAGGCTAAAAACAGTAACGAAAATACAGTCATTATTTTGAAATTTTATAATAGTTATTATATTTCATGTGGTTAGTTTGTTTTTAGACTTTTTTTATGATGTTTTATACTCAATAGCTGTCATAACCGTGAGATATATCGCACAAGTGATTTCCATTATGGGCATGGTCATCATTGATTAAGATTTAATAAGTGCACTTTTTCAAGGAGCAAGTTATCATTACATGATAATAGTTATTATTTAGTTGGAAGCGATTTATGAAAAAGACATTAGCAGCTTTAGTTGGCTTAGTGTTAACAACCCCTGTGTTTGCAGATGAAGCAGTAAATATTTACTCTTTTCGACAACCGTTTTTAATTCAGCCAATATTAGATGATTTTACTAAGCAAACAGGCATTAAAACAAATGTGGTGTTTGCTAAAAAAGGATTAATAGAGCGTGTTAAGCGTGAAGGAAAGCATAGCCAAGCTGATTTAGTCTTAACCTCTAATTTTAGTGATTTAGTGCAGCTAGATGAATTAGATTTAACCCAAACAATTAATAGTGAAACCGTTAATAGTAATGTACCGGCTAAGTTTCGTGATGTTGAAGGACAATGGGTTGCATTAACTAAGCGGGTGCGTAACGTTTATTCATCAAAAGAGCGCATAGGTGCATTAGCGCATTTAAGCTATGAAGAATTAGCCGATCCTAAATACAAAGGCAAAATTTGCACCCGTTCGGGTAAGCACCCATATAATTTAGGCTTGGTCGCTTCAATGATTGCACACCATGGTGAAGCAGAAACTAAAAAATGGCTTGAAGGTGTGAAAGCAAATTTAGTTCGTAAACCTCAAGGTAATGACCGCGGGCAAGTAAAGGCAGTAAAAGAAGGCTTATGTGATTTAGCGATCGGTAATAGTTATTACTTTGGTAAGATGATGGAAGATCCCGAGCAAAAACCATGGGCTGATGCCGTACATATTAACTTTCCGAATCAAGATAACAGAGGCTCACATATTAACGTATCTGGTGTAGTTATGACCAAGTACGCTAAAAATCCTGAAAATGCCTTGAAACTAATCGAGTTTATGACCGACAATAAGGCGCAAAATATGTACGCTTCGGTCAATATGGAATATCCAGTAAGACTGGGCGTTGAATTATCAAGCTTAGTAGCATCATGGGGTAGCTTTAAGGAAGATAGCTTAGCGCTTGATGAAATAAGCAAATATCGTCCTTTAGCACTTAAGCTAATTGATGAGGTGAAGTTCGACCTTTAATGAGTTTAAAATTTTCACTGTCGCGATGGCAGTTATTCGCGTGGGTTATTGGCATAGTGTTGATAACCCCATTGTGTTTTTTATTGTTCGAATCACTACAAGGCGATTCTGACGTATTTAGCCACCTCTGGGATACCGTGCTGTGGGATTATACCCGCAATACACTGTTACTTATTTTGGGTGTTGGCGTTGTCAGTTGTATTATTGCCCTTCCGCTTGGCTGGTTAACCGCTTATTGTGATTTTCCCGGCCGTAAACAGTTTGAGTGGGCGCTTATGCTGCCCCTTGCGATGCCGACCTATATTATTGCTTACGTTTACACTGATCTGTTTGATTATGCCGGTCCGGTGCAAATAGGGTTACGCGAATGGTTTGGTTGGCAATCACCTAATGATTATTGGTTTTTTGATATTCGTACTTTATCTGGTGCGATTATTATGATTGCCTTAGTGCTTTATCCTTATTTGTATTTGATTTTTAAAACTGCATTACGCGAACAGTCATTTAAATTGGTGCAGGCGAGTCAGTTGATGGGATTATCACCTAAGCAGAGCTTTTTCAAAGTTAGTTTACCACTTGCTCGAGGGGCGATTGTGGCTGGACTGACGCTGATCAGTATGGAAGCAATGGCTGACTTTGCAACCGTTAATTATTTTGCGGTAAGTACTTTAACCACAGCGGTTTATGATACTTGGTTAGGGTATTATTCGTTAACAGCTGCGGCTAAAATTTCAGGTATTATGTTACTTATATTGTTTTTAGCGTTAACGATGGAGCGTTTTAGTCGTCGTAATCAAGCTGTATTTGAGCGCCAACCAAGCGTCAACAGTGATGCGCTATATAACTTAACGGGCAAAAGTGCATGGCTGGCAACTATCTTTTGTATTGCAGTGTTATTTTTTGCCTTTATATTACCTGTCGCTGTGTTAATGGGTTATGCCATTTCATATTTCGGACAAGCATGGAATAGCGTATTTTTTCTCTATGCATGGCAAAGCTTTAAAGTCGCGGCCATCGTGAGCATTATCACCATTATTTTGAGTCTGTTAGTGGTATTTTATCAGCGCATTGCTAAGCAGCAATATCCACTTGTACCTGGGCGATTAGCCAGTACAGGTTATGCGTTACCTGGAACAGTACTCGCTATTGCAGTGTTGTTACCATTGACCTTGTTAGACGATAAATTAAATACTTGGTTAGAGCCAATAGGTATTACACCGGGGCTATTATTGAGCGGTACTTTGTTTGCAATTATATTTGCATATGTGGTGCGCTTTTACGCTATAGCTCATGGTGCAATTGAAGCTAGTTTTATGCGGATAAGCCCATCGCTTGATATGGCGAGTCAATCAATGGGGAAAAGCCAAGGCCAAACTCTACGCAAAGTACATATCCCGTTATTACGTCGTGGTATTTTAACCGCAGGATTGTTGGTATTCATTGAATGCATGAAAGAATTACCTACCGCATTGTTATTAAGGCCATTTAATTTTGAAACCTTAGCGACTCATGTGTTTCAGTATGTCAGTGATGAGCAGTTAGAGCTGGCGTCTATTTCAGCGTTAGCAATTGTTTTGGTGGGGTTAATTCCTTTATACTTTATTAATCGCTCGATGGAGCAACGCAGTTAATGAGCAGTTTAGTATTAGAAAATTTATCGTATCAATACAACGGCACATCCGTGATTGAGCACTTAGATTTAACTGTCGCACAAGATGAAATAGTGTGTTTACTCGGTGCTAGTGGCTGTGGAAAAACCACCACATTAAAAGCTATTGCTGGGCTGATTGAAGCAAAGCAAGGAAAAGTATTTATTGATGGTAAGTTAGTCAGTGATGAGCATACTTTTTTAGCGCCAGAGTATCGAAATATTGGCATGATGTTTCAAGATTATGCGCTATTTCCACATTTAACTGTGGCTGATAATATTGCCTTTGGCTTAACCAATATGACAAAAGCGGATAAGTTAAAGCGCGTTGCTGAAATGCTTGAGTTAGTGCATTTAATTAATTGTGCAGAACGTTTCCCGCATCAGTTATCTGGGGGTCAGCAGCAGCGAGTGGCAATTGCTAGGGCACTGGCTTATAAACCTAGTTTATTGTTATTAGATGAACCGTTTTCCAATATTGATACGCAAGTACGGTTTGAGTTAATTGCAGATATTCGTCGTATTATTAAAACCCAGCAAGTATCAGCTGTATTTGTTACTCATTCAAAAGAAGAGGCATTTGCGTTTGCTGATACATTAGCGGTAATGCACTGTGGGAAAATTGCTCAACAAGGTACGTCTGAGCAGCTATTTAGTGCTCCAAGCTCAAAGGTAGTTGCAGAATTTCTTGGTCAGGGCATATACTTAGATGCAGAAGTATTAACAGCAACTGAATATCATACTGCTTTCGGATGTGTTGAGTCATTAGTTACGCATCGTCATGTTAAGCAAGTTGGGAAACTTTATGTTCGCCCACACCATCTTGAGTTAATACCTTTTCAATCACAAGGCTGTAGTGCAAATACGGTGACTATTTTAAACAGTCGTTTTGTTGGTTCGCATTTTGTGTATAAGGTTATGGTTGATGGACAAGAAATTGAAGTTGCTGCTCAGTTGGGCCACTCATTTTTAGCAAATGAACAGGTGACAATAAAAATAACACCACACACGGTTAACTTTTTCGCAGATTAAGTGCTTTAGTATTTTTAATTTCATTAAAAACGCCGTGTATGAGATTTTGAGTTAAGGAAATACCATGGCGCAAGCGCAATCTGGAATTTGTGCTGAGGCAAACTTGCACGGTTTACATTTGTTTTTTAATGTATTTGATGGCCACGATGAGTCATTACGCAAAAAGTTAAAATACGTTAGCGCTATCCAAGATGAGTTTTCAGATCAGTTTTCTGAATCGATGCTCTCCAGCCTAGTTGCAGTGGGGGCACAGTACTGGCCGCACATTCTGCCTGAATTTCTGCCTAGTGAATTACAGAGCTTTCCTAATATTACTCATAATGATCATATTATGGGGGCTCAGCCTTTTGATTTATTTGTCCAAATTCGTTCCGATAGGGAAGATGTAAACCATTTATTTGCTTTGCAAATTCTTAAGTTATTTGCCCCCGATGTTGAATTGGTTGAGCAAGTGCGAAACTTTCGATTTTTAGATGGTCGCGATTTTAATGGTTTTATACTCGGTGGTGACACTCCTCATGGTCGCCAAAAGCGCATCACAGCGTTAATCAATAAACCCAACCATTTTGAAGATCAAGGCAGTTACGTACATATACAGCGCTATAAGCATGACTTAAGTGTGTGGCAAAATTTACCTCTGAGTGAGCAAGAGCAAATAATGGGACGCACTCGCTTAGATAATACCTTGATTATGCCTGCGACTGAGAATAGTCATGCTGTACGCACTGAGTTAAAAGATGAGCAAGGGCAACCACTGCAATTAAATCAAAACATGCCTTATGGTGACGTTTACGAACAGGGGATATTAGCGATTAGTTATGCAGCACAGGGAAATGCATTTGAGCAAGTATTACGAAGTCGATTAGGTGATGCCGATTGCTACGATCATTGGCTTGATTTTACTCAAGCCGATATGGGTTCTGCGTTTTTTGCCCCATCAATTAACTTTTTAAAGCAGCTGTAAAAAGTTTGAATCGGTAGATTTATACCGTATCAAATAAAATACGCACACGTTCAAGAGTTACATCAATTTCAGATACTTTAGCTGGAGCGATAAAAATAGTATCGTCACCAGCAATGGTACCTAGTACGCCATCTGCTTTACCTAATGAATCTAATAGTCGAGCAATTAATTGTGCAGCTCCTGGGCTGGTTCGAATAATGATCATCATTTCGTTATGCATTATATCGATCACTAACTGACGTAATGGGCTTTTCGCTGTAGGTACGCCCATTTCAGCAGGCAAACAATAGACCATTTCTTGTTTGGCATTACGAGTGCGTACCGCGCCAAACTTGCTTAACATCCGCGACACCTTACTTTGACTAATATTATCAAAGCCTTGCTCTTTTAGGGCGTCAACAATCTCACCTTGTGAACCAAAGTTTTCTTCTTTTAAAAGTGCCTTAAAGGCCTTTACTAATGCTTCTTGTTTATCTTGTGGTTGCATATTATAGGTTCTTATTCATAAGTGATGCGCTAATTGTACACAATGTTGCATACTTATGCAGTAGTTGTTTGCTTTTGCGATGGATTTTAGTGCTGTAAACCAGCAAGTTTACAACTATGGTCTAAATTATATGTGAAATAAGCAGGATAAATTTGTCTTTAGTCGTTAATTTCATTATCTTTAGAGCCACAAATATTTCCTACCTCAAATTACGGAGAATTCCAATGAAAGTTGCTGTATTAGGTGCTGCTGGCGGTATCGGCCAAGCGTTGTCTTTATTATTAAAAACAGGCTTACCAGCTGGTTCTGAATTATCACTTTATGATGTTGCTCCAGTTGTTCCTGGTGTTGCTGTTGATCTTTCTCATATCCCAACTGACGTTAAAGTTGCAGGCTTTGGTGTTGATGCACTAGATCAAGCGTTAACTGGTTGTGATATCGTTCTTATCCCTGCTGGTATGCCACGTAAGCCTGGTATGGACCGCGCTGATTTATTTAATGTTAATGCTGGTATTATCAAAACATTAGCAGAAGGTATTGTTGCTAACTGTCCAAAAGCATTAGTGGGTATTATCACTAACCCAGTAAATGGCACTGTGCCAATTGTTGCGGAAGTATTCAAAAAAGCAGGTACTTACGACGCGAAACGTGTTTTCGGTATTACCACTCTTGATGTGATCCGTTCAGAAGCATTTGTAGCTGAGCTTAAAGGTGTTGACGTTGCAACTGTGAAAGTACCAGTAATTGGTGGTCACTCAGGCACAACAATCCTTCCGTTACTATCTCAAGTTGAAGGCGTTACTTTCACTGATGAAGAAGTTGCTGCACTTACTCCACGTATCCAAAATGCAGGTACTGAAGTAGTAAATGCAAAAGCGGGCGGTGGTTCTGCAACATTATCAATGGGCGCTGCTGCTGCACGTTTTTGTATGTCTTTAGTTAAAGGCTTACAAGGTGAAGACGTTGTAGATTACGCTTACGTTGCTGTTGAAAATGGCGATGCTGCATACTTTGCACACCCAGTACGTTTAGGTAAAAACGGCGTAGAAGAAATTCTTTCTTACGGTGAACTAAGCGCATTTGAAGAGCAAGCTAAAAACGACATGCTTGATACGCTGAAAAAAGACATCCAAGAAGGTGTTGATTTCATCAACGCTTAATTGCTAAGTCGATTGATACAAAAAAGCCTGCATTTGCAGGCTTTTTTATGCTCGAAGGATTTTTATACATTAGGTGTTTATTAGTGATTACGATCAACGGCAATACGAGCCAAGCTAACGAGTGCTTCTTTATACTGTGATTCATCTAATACAGATAAACATGCAATCGCTTTATCGGCTTCTTCGTTGGCTTTATTCATCGTAAACTCAAGTGCTTTGGTTTCATTGAGGGCACTTAGAATAGCTTCTAAGTGGTCCATACCATTACTGTGCTCAATGGCATCACGGATCAACTGTACTTGCTCAGCATTACCGTGGCGCATAGCATAAAGTAGTGGCAGGGTAGGTTTGCCTTCGGCCAGATCATCACCGATGTTTTTACCTAACTGCTCAGCATCAGCATTGTAATCAAGTACGTCATCCACCAATTGAAAAGCGGTTCCTAAATGCATACCATAAAGATTAAGCGCTTGCAGCGTAGAGTCGTCTTTTTCGGTAATAATCGCAGCAAGGCCTGTTGCAGCTTCAAATAATTTAGCTGTTTTAGAATAAATTACCTGCATGTAGCTATCTTCGGTGGTATCAGGGTCGTTACAGTTCATTAATTGCAGCACTTCACCTTCGGCAATCACGTTGGTTGCATCAGCGAGTATTTGCATAACTTGCATTTTACCAATACCAACCATCAGCTGAAATGAGCGGGTGTAGATAAAGTCACCAACAAGTACGCTGGCTGCATTACCAAACTCAGCATTTGCTGTCGGTGTTCCTCTGCGTAAATTTGATTCATCAACGACATCATCATGCAGTAATGTAGCTGTGTGAATAAATTCAACAATAGTTGCTAAAGTAACATGATCTTTGCCTTCATAGCCAAGTGCTTTAGCCGCTAAAATAGCCAACATAGGGCGAACACGCTTGCCGCCGCTGTTTACTATATATAAGCCTAGTTGATTGACTAATGCTACATCAGAGCGCATTTGCGCGTAAATTAGTTGATTGACGTCATTCATATCGTTTTCGATTAACGCCTGGATAGCTTTTATATCCATTGATCTCCGAGCCAATTTTAATGGGTATACGGGGCTGATTGTACAACAAAAAACAGCTTTGCTCGACAGTTTGTGACGATTCGCTGAAAAAACACGGTTAAGCAGCTTAATTTAGCCTTAATTTGGAAAGATAACTTTTTTATTTGAGAAAATTTACGTTAATTCAACATGGTTGTTTTTTATTCTTAGTGCGTGTTTGTTCGTGGTGTAATTTATTTGTCATGAAACGCTAAAAAGGCTTGGCATAATGCCAATTTAATATAAAATAGGTGAAAATATTGAATCGCCTTCAATGCAGCTATTTTTTATTCATTTAATTAATAAAACAGGCTTGCTAGTTTTTGCACATTAGCGTAAACTTCGCGCCCTATTGAATAATATTTTAGTTGCGTCGATTTGAGGGCGCACAGACGGAGTTAATTATGTACGCGGTTTTCCAAAGTGGTGGTAAACAGCACCGTGTGACTGAAGGTCAAACAATTCGTCTTGAGAAATTAGACGTTGAGACTGGTGCAGCAGTTGAATTTGATTCAGTACTTTTAGTTGCTGATGGTGAGAAAATCGAGATCGGTGTACCGTTCGTAAACGGTGGTAAAATAACAGCTGAGGTTGTTTCACATGGTCGCGGTGAGAAGATTAAGGTTGTTAAATTTAGACGCCGTAAGCATTCTCGTAAGCAAATGGGCCATCGTCAATGGTTCACAGAAGTTAAAATCACTGGCATTAGCGCTTAATTAGAGGTACTTAGAAATGGCACATAAAAAAGCAGCTGGTAGTACTCGTAACGGTCGCGATTCAGAAAGCAAACGCCTTGGTGTTAAGCGTTTTGGTGGCGAATCAGTTCTAGCGGGTAGCATCATTGTTCGTCAACGTGGAACTAAATTCCATGCTGGCACAAACGTAGGTATCGGTAAAGACCACACTATCTTCGCAAAAGCAGATGGTAAAGTTCAGTTTGAACAAAAAGGTCCTTTAAACCGTAAATACGTAAGCATCGTATCTGAGTAATCAGAATCGGTTCTTAAAAAACCCCGCCTTTGCGGGGTTTTTTGTTTTGAAAATAAATATATACCTAAGCCAAGCCTGCAATCAGCTTGGCTTAGGTATATAATAGTGAAATTAACAAGCCAATCCCTAAAGTGAGTAATCATGAAGTTTGTAGATGAAGTAGAAATTCGCGCAGAAGCTGGAGACGGTGGCAGCGGCATCGTATCTTTCCGTCGTGAAAAATATGTCCCAGATGGTGGACCAGACGGCGGTGACGGTGGAGATGGTGGTAGTGTTTATCTACAAGCTGATGAAAACTTAAATACCCTAATCGATTATCAGTTTGAGCGTTTTCATAGAGCTGAACGTGGTACTAATGGCCGCAGTCGTAACTGTACCGGTAAAAAGGCTGATGACTTATATGTGATGGTGCCTGTAGGTACTCGGATCATGGATGTTGATACCCAAGAAGGTCTTGGTGATTTAACTCAACATGGTCAAAGAATTTTGGTTGCAAAAGGCGGTTTCCACGGCTTGGGGAATGCGCGTTTTAAATCAAGTACTAACCGAGCGCCTCGTCAAAAAACATTAGGCACACCGGGTGAAGTACGTAACCTTAAACTAGAGCTATTATTATTAGCTGATGTTGGTTTATTAGGTTTGCCAAATGCAGGTAAGTCTACTTTTATTCGTAGTGTATCGGCAGCGAAACCAAAAGTAGCTGATTACCCATTTACTACGCTGATTCCAAATTTAGGTGTGGTACGTCCAGAAGCAAATAAATCATTTGTTATTGCAGATATTCCAGGGTTAATTGAAGGTGCCTCTGATGGCGCTGGATTGGGTATTCGCTTCTTGAAACATTTAGAGCGTTGCCGTGTATTACTGCATATTATCGATGTTATGCCTGCCGATGGTTCAAACCCAGTAGATAATGCATTTGCGATCATCAATGAGTTGCATCAGTACAGCCCGAAGCTGGCTGAAAAACCACGTTGGTTAGTCTTTAATAAAATAGACTTATTGCCTGAAGATGAAGCTCAGGAGCTATGTGAGCAAATCGCTGAAGAGTTAGGCGAGACTGAAAATATTTATCATATTTCTGCAATTAATAAGCTAAATACTCAGCCATTAATTCATAACATCATGACGCTACTTGATAGCATGCCAAAAGAAAAGTTTGTACCAGTTGAAGATGAAGAAGTTGAATTCAAATGGGATACTTATCATAAAGATGCCACTAAGAAGAATGATGACGACGACTGGGATAGTTGGGATGATGACGATTATGACGTTGAAGTTGTCTATGAGCGTTAGACTAAAGTAAAATATTTTAAAAGGAGCTGGTGCTCCTTTTTCTTTTTATAATAAAAAAGTATTGGGTTTTAATGTGAAAATTTCAATGATTGCAGCTATGGCTAAAAATAGAGTGATTGGCCAAGATAATGATATGCCATGGCATTTACCTGCTGATTTACAGCATTTTAAAGCGGTTACAATGAATAAGCCCGTGATCATGGGACGTAAAACATTTGAGTCAATTGGTCGCCCTTTACCTGGTCGACGCAACATCGTTATTAGCCGAAATACAGACTATACTGCAGTTGGGGTTGATGTAGTAACATCTCCTGAAGCCGCAATTTCATTGCTGTGTGAGTCTGATGAGGTAATGGTGATTGGTGGCGGGAATATATATCAACAATTTTTAAAAAGTGCCGATACACTTTATTTAACGTTTATTGACCTTGATGTTGCAGGGGATACTCAGTTCCCTGATTATGAACAATCAGCAAACTGGCAAGTTGTAGAAGAGCTGTATAATCAACCTGACGATAAAAACATTTATGGTTATAAATTCGTCACATTGGATAAAGTTAAGTAACATTATTGCGGTTAAGCTTATAGGTTGATACAATATTAAACAACTAAGGTAGTTATAAAGTATTACACAAGGGTATAAAATGATTAAATTATCAACACTCGTTATTGCTGCAGCTGTTATTTCTGGTTCTGTTGCTTTTAGCGCGCCAGTTAAAGCGGATGATCAGTTAGCTGTTTCAATCTGTGAATACATAGCTGCGGATGATAAAAACCGTCTACGTGATAAATTAAAAAGCTCACGTGTGAAAATTCGTAATATTTATGATGCAGTACAATGTAATGGTCTTAACTTGCTACGCCATGCGGTTGCCAGTAATGCAGTTGATACTGGTGAATACATTGTGAAAAACTTATCTAAAAGCTCTTTAGAAGATGGAGCTGACATAGCATGGGCCGAAGCAAATGGTCATGGCGGTTCTGCATTAATACCAGCTATTAAAGAACGTGCTGGTTTATAAGTTATAATAAATCATTAAAAAAGCCGCGATATCGCGGCTTTTTTGTATCTGAAACAAAAGTTTAACAGATTCGACCTCTATTGTAATTTTATCTGGTAGAATAGGCAGGTTATAAGCAGTTTAAGCAGTGAACAACTATGTTAAGTCCTTTTTATCAGCAACATGCTGACTATGTCTCTATTTCTCGTGAACAAGGGTGTCGTTTCGCAAAGTGCGTTGCTGATGATTACAATCCACTTCATGATAAAGATGCAAAACGTTTTTGTGTGCCTGGAGATTTATTATTTTCATTGGTATTAAGTCGTTATGGCATCAGTGAAAAAATGGAATTTACCTTTGCCGGCATGGTTGATGAGAATACCAAACTCAACTTCCCTGAGGGGGCAGATGAGTTTGATATTACCAGTGGCGATAAAGTCATGCTGAAGGTTAAGCGTGAAGGTAAAACTAGCCAGTGCCAAACACTCACAGATAGTCTAATAAAAAATTACGTTGAGTTTTCAGGTACAACTTTTCCGCATGTTATTATTCCACTCATGGGCAAGCAAGATGTCATGATCAACCCTGCTCGCCCTATGGTTATCTATGAGTCAATGTTGATTAATCTCGATACATTAGAGATCCATGCACCTACGTTAGAATACGCAGAGCCGAGTTTTGAATATACAGGCAAGCGTGGAAAAATCACTTTGCGTTTTAACTTGTTAGAAAATGGCGTAAAAGTCGGCTGTGGTGAAAAGCACATGTTGGTATCAGGTATTCAACAATATTGCCAAGATACGGTGGATGATCTAATTACGTTCTATAACCAACGTAAAGAAACCCTCAAACCAGCTTGAACATTTAGCAAGCTTAAAAAGGCGCCGCAAAGCGCCTTTTTTGTTATTCGCTTTGGGCGTACAATAGCGCCATTATTTGTTACACAAAGCTAAACTTATGTCTGCGACTACTTTCTCTGAGTTAAAACTCGATCCTGTACTGCTTAATGCACTTGAACAAAATGAATATCATACCCCTACGGCGATACAGCTAAAAACTATTCCGCTGATTTTAGCTGGTCATGATGTTATGGGGAGTGCACAAACAGGAACAGGTAAAACAGCTGCTTTTGTATTACCTCTGTTACATAAATTACTTAATACACCAAGTAAAGATGAGCCGGGTACTGCTAGAGTACTTATTTTGACACCAACTCGAGAGCTTGCTCAGCAAGTCTTCGCTAGCTTTGAGAAATACGCGCAAGGTACTGATATTAAAGGTGCACTCGCTTATGGTGGTGCCAGTATTGGCCCGCAAATTAAAGCCATGAAAGATGCACAAGTTGTAGTGGCAACACCAGGGCGATTACTTGATCATATAATCAAAGGCAGCATTAAGCTATCAAGTGTTGATTCACTGGTGTTTGATGAAGCCGATCGCATGCTTGATATGGGCTTTATTGACGAAATTAAACGTATATTGCGCCATGTTCCCAGTGATCGTCAGACCTTACTATTTTCAGCGACCTTTGACGATAGTGTATTTGAGCTCAGTAAAAAGTTATTAAAAGATCCAAAACTTGTTGAAGTCAATAAACGTAATTCTGCGGCTGTAGAAGTTGAGCAAATCATTTACGCGGTTGATGAAGACCGTAAACGTGAGCTTGTCTCGCACATGATTGGCATGAAAAACTGGCGCCAAGTACTGATCTTTACTCGCACAAAGCAAATGGCCGATCAACTCGCCAAAGAAATGTGTAAAGATGGCTTAAAAACACAGTCAATTCATGGTGATAAATCTCAAGGTGCACGTGATAGAGCACTGCAAGATTTTAAAGAAGGTACCACTCGTGTGCTAGTGGCAACCGATGTTGCAGCTCGAGGTCTAGACATAGTCTCGTTAAAGTATGTGATTAATTTTGAATTACCTTATATAGCTGAAGATTATGTCCACCGTATTGGCCGCACAGGGCGCGCTGGCGAGCAAGGCTTAGCGATGTCATTAGTCAGCCTTGACGAGCAGTGGTTACTTGAAGAAATTGAAGTGTTGCTTGATACTCGTCTAACGCCGCAGTGGTTAGCTGGCTATGAACCTGATCCAAATAAAAAGCCAAAAGACAACCGTAAAAACACCAATAAATCACGTAAAGAGCGCGACAAAAAACGTATTACAGGGCAAAAAACACCAAACAGAAGACGCAAATAATCGTTCTCAGTCGTGACTTATTAATTCATTGCATAATATAGTATTTATTATCAAGCTCAAAATAAGCAAACGGATATGCTTACTTTGAGTGATAAATTATAAAAACGGATACTTACGCAATTTGTTTTTCAGCTAAGTTTAATTCCATCGTCGCTTTTAATAAGCGGTAAAGATTAATAGATGCATCAATTTCTTCTTTACGGTTGGTTAAACTTTCAATATTTAACCCCAGTGGCACGTCTAAATGCGCGCAACTTCTTAGTATTAAATCTAAGTTTTCACGGCAAATACGTACAGATTCACTCAGTGGGTTTTGCGAATCAAGCATCCGCCATTTAGTTGCATCAGGTACGGAAATTCCTAACCATTGCATAAACTCTAAGGTTTTTTCACTGCCGCAGGGTGTAAAGGTTAGAATAATACGTTTAGGTTCGATACCTTGAGCTTTACAGCTGCGCGCATAACTGGTGATCAAATCCACGGTTGCTTGCGCGTTATACACAGCTTGTGAGATAAAAAATTTACAGCCTTGCGTGGTTTTTTCAAGTAAGCGTTCATGTTCATTACGTTTACTTGCGTGGCGCTCGGCAATGGTAACGCCTCCTAAAAAGAAGTCTTGAGGCTGTTCGCTTAAGACTTTATAAGCATCAGGCAGGCTTAATTTAATATCCCCGTCAGATGATGGACTACCGACTAATACTAGGTTTTTTAAATTAAACTGGTTTTTAGTTTCGCTTAACCACTGTTTAAATTCGGCCACACCGCGCTGTGCAACACTTTTATAAGTGATCACTTCTTGATGCGATAAATTACGTAGTAAGTTACTGTATTCTCGAGGATCTACTGTTTGCTTGAACGGAAAAGGGCGAGGCATCTCAGTGCGACTACTTTCATCTTGAATGTCATAAATAATCACGCCATCGTATTCAATTTCATGCAAACGAGCTAAGAGCTTTTGGGCGATAATTTCAAGCTGCGCTTTATCAGTACCAATACGTGGTGGGGTTGTACCAATTAAGTACACACCCTGATTGGTGTCTTCAATTTTCTCTTGTAGTGATAAAGCCATAATCCTCATTCCAGCTAAGTTAGTGTCTATGGCAAATAATATAGCAGCCATTTAGACGTCTAGATAGATTTTTTTAGTGAAACTTTTTCAACGAAGGTGAGTTTTATTCATGTTGCTCTGAATGAAGAGTTCTCTGATACACAACTGTTTACATAATTTATTACCTCAGGGGTCTTATATTGACTTGCTTTGTTGCATAATCGGATGACTAAAAACAAGAAATTTATTCAACTAACAAGGGATAGCAATGAAATTTAAATTATTAGCAACGAGCCTTGCGGTAACGCTTGCACTGAGCGGCTGTGCAAATAACAGCGGCTCAAACATGGTCAAAGAGGTTGAGATTGAACAGTCAACGGTTGCCAGTAGTAATGATCGGGTGTTCTCACAAGATTATTTATTAGAAGAGCTTGATAACGGTTTACGCGTTATGGTGGTGAAAACTGATTACCCTGATGTGGTATCACTACAAATTCCAGTGTCTGTCGGTTCTCGTAATGAAGTCGAAGCAGGTAAAACCGGTTTTGCACACTTTTTTGAACACATGATGTTTAAAGGCTCTGAAAAATATCCGCAAGATGTGTATTCTGATATTCTAAAAAATTCTGGGGTTGATAATCGCGCTTATACAACCAATGATTACACTAACTATCACTTAAACTTTTCAAAGCAACATCTTGATAAAGTACTTGAAATTGAAGCGGATATTTTTCAAAACCTGACTTATTCAGAAGAGCAATTTCGTACCGAAGCATTAACAGTTAAAGGCGAATACCTTAAAAATAATGCCAGCCCGGTTCGTAAGTTACTTTCTGCAGTACGTAATGAAGCATTCGAAAAACATACTTATAAACATACCACCATGGGCTTTTTTGAAGATATTGAAGCCATGCCGGATCAAATGGCATACGGTAAAGAGTTTTTTGCTAAGTTTTATAAACCTGAATATGTGTCATTAGTGATTGTAGGCGATGTTGATCCAGCTGAAACTATGGCTATGGTTAAAAAACACTGGGGCCAATGGCAAAAAGGCGATTTCGTTGCTGATATTCCAACCGAACCAAAACAGCAAGCGGCGAAATATATACATGAGCAAAACGAAGGCTTACCAGGGCATTGGTTATTAGTATCTTATAAAGGCACAGCCTGGCAGCCAAAACAAAAAGACAGAGCCGCGCTTGATTTACTGTCACAGCTTTATTTTTCAACCAACTCAGAGCTTTACCAAGAGTTAGTGGTTGATAAACAAATTGCTAGCCAAATGTTTAGCTATAACCCTGATACCAAAGATCCCGGCTTATTACATGTTTTTGTGAAAGTTGAAAATGAGGCTGATTTAGCGGTTGCTCGTGATGCAATTAATAGCACCTACGCAAAAGCTCGCACTGAGTTGGTTGATAGCCAAAAGCTAGCTGATTTAAAATCCAATCTTAAATACAGCTTTATTAACGGCCTAGACTCATCACAAGCTATAGGTTCAACCCTTGCCAGTTATATGCATTTTGAGCGCGATCCAGAAGTCGTCAATCAGTTATATGCAACGGCAGATAGCATCACCGCGCAAGATATTAAAGACATTGCTAATAAGTATTTTGTAGACAGTGGTCGTACTACTGTGACTATGTCTGCACTGGATAAAGTGGCTGGCTTTGAACAAGAAGTGGACTTAAACACTCTCGTTGCTAGCAAGCAAACTGTGCAACAGCGTCATTTTAAAGTGCTAGATAAAACCAATAGTTCGCCATTGATTGATATTAACTGGTTATTCCATACCGGTGCTGCGGCTGATCCTAAAGGTCAAAAAGGCGTAGCTGCACTCACTGCGGCCATGCTTGCTCAAGGTGGTTCACAGGCGAAGAGCTACAACGACATTAAACAGGCACTTTATCCATTGGCAGGTAGCTTTGGTTATCAGATAGATAAAGAAATGATTTCGCTACAAGGGCGTGTCCATAAAGATAACGCTGCACAATGGTATGCACTGGTTAGTGAGCAGTTACTAAATCCTGGCTTTAGAGAAGATGACTTTAAACGCCTTAAGAAAGAGCTCATCGACGGTATAAAATCTGGCCTAAAAGCCTCAAATGACGAAGAGCTAGGTAAAGAAGTGCTTTATCATAAGCTGTATCAAGGTCACCCATATGAGAGCTATAACTACGGTGATCTATCTGATTTAGAAGCATTAACACTTGATGACGTGAAAGCGTTTTATGCGAAAGAATTTACTCAAGCTAAACTGACTGTCGGTTTAATTGGCGCAGTACCTGAATCACTTAAAGCAACCATGTTTAGCGATTTAGGTGCTTTGCCTAAAGGTCAGCAAAGTCGTTTATCGATTCCTGATGCACCAGCGCTAAAAGGTCATCACGCTACAATTGTAGAAAAATCAGTGCAATCGACTGCGGTATCGTTTGGCTTCCCAATTGATACCATTCGTAGTAGTGAAGACTGGACGGCACTGTGGTTAGTTCGCTCATACTTTGGCGAGCACCGCAGTTCAAACTCATATCTTTATGAGCGCATTCGTCAAACCCGCGGTATGAACTACGGCGATTACGCGTATATTGAGTATTTCCCACGAGGTATGTTCCAGACTAAGCCTGATGCAAACTTAGGCCGCTCTGAGCAAATATTTCAAGTATGGCTTCGCCCGCTGCGCTCGAACAATGACGCTCATTTTGCAACGCGTACCGCTTTATTTGAACTTGATAAGCTAATCAAAAATGGCATGACAGAAAAAGACTTTGACGCAACGCGTAACTTCTTAATTAACTTTGTGCCGCAAATGGTAGCAAGCCAAAACCGTCAATTAGGGTATGCGCTAGATAGTGAGTTTTACAACACCGATACTTTCGTAAAATATGTAACGAGCAAGCTTGAAAAACTGACAGTAGCTGATGTAAATCGTGTCATAAAAGAGAACTTACAAACGGATGATATTCAGTATGTGTTTATCACCGGCGACGGAAAAGATATGCAAAAGCGCCTAGCGTCAGAGCAAACATCCCCTATGGTATATAATGCAGAGAAACCAGCTGAATTAGTTGCTGAGGATAAAGTAATCGCTAATTACAAACTGGCAATACCAGCGAAAAATATTGAAGTACTTGCTGTAGATAAGGTGTTTGAATAACGAGCATTTAAATAACTAAGAAGCTTAATTTAGATGCCCCAAATTTGGGGCATTTTTATAACATTGCGCCAATTTTTACACCTAATCCAAAAAGTATAATTGCACTGACGATAAGCACTAAGGTGATGTGTCCTCGCGATTCCTTTGACATAATTTAAATCTCCTTATTTCATAATTAAAAACACGGTGATCATGCCAAGCGCAAAGCTGGCAATGGACGACAGCGCTAAAATTGTTGTGATACTTTGCGTATTTAAAGTGTGTGTCTGAGCAACTGAAACTGTATTTTCCTCAAGTTTTATTAACTCACCTTGACGTACTTCTAACACTGCACACAAGGCCATGGTGGTTTCTTTAGACGCTGCACCTTCTTTTTCTACCCGTTGAATAGTTCGTAAACTTACGTCACAGGCATCTGCAAGCTGTTGTTGAGTCCAATCAAGCTTTTGCCTTAATGCTTTTATGGTTTTGGGGTTTAATTGCATGATTATTTCCCCAAAGCTAATGTTGAAATAATATACCCAACAGTAAAACCAACAACAAAACATCCAGCAATAAAAAGAGCTGATTTTTTAGGGTTACTAAATAAAGTTGTTTGCTCTAAGCTTTTAACTAACTTTTTATTTTTAAACAGTGAGCACTCAAGCCTACCAGTTAAAATATTGTGCATTTCAAACTTAACATTAAAAGTATTACCTGATAGTTCAAATTGGTGTTTACTTGTGACATTAATACTTCGCTTTTCACTAACTAGCTCATCATTAATATAGACTTCTTCCTTACCGGTGAAGTAACTGCCAAAGCAGGCTATTTGATCGTCGCCATCTTGAAAGTAAAATTTATAGCCTAGTTTCTTTGTATTGAGTATGTCATTGTTCATCATCGTATTCCTTATTAAGTTGATGATGCTAATTTAGCGTTTATTATTATTTTTTACGCCGTCAGCTTTACGCCAGTTGTTATTTTGTCATATGACAGTATAACTGTCATTGATGTTTAGTTATTGAATTTTAAAGTTTTATATTTTTTATGGCTACACGTTAATTTTATCTACTGTCGTAACTCATTATGTAAAACTATAATGAGATTATTAAAGAATGATTTTGAAATTTAGTTATATCTAATAACTAGAACAAATAACCGCAGCGTTAACACATCTGACTTGAAATCCGTTAAACTGCATAAAAGCTTATCTTCGTATTAATCTAAGGCCGTCCTATGCGTCATGAAATTTGGCAACAGCTCCGCACCGAAGCAAAAGAAGTCGTTACCCGTGAACCTCTATTAGCAAGTCATGTGTATTCATGCATTTTAAATCATGAGTGTTTAGGGTCTGCGTTGAGTTTTATCGTTGCCAATAAGTTATCTGATGCTGTGGTATCTGCATTTACTATCCGGGAGTTATTTGATCAGGCTTTTGTTGAATGTGATCGAATGCTTACTTATGTTGCCCATGATATAAAAGCCGTTAAAGATCGTGATCCCGCTGCCGATACATATTTAACTGTGATATTAAATTTAAAAGGTTTCCATGCAATTCAAGCACATCGACTCGCCCATTGCTTATGGTTACAAAACCGTAAAGAGCTCGCTCGCTTTATTCAAAGCCGTACCTCAGAAGTATTTGGCGTTGATATCCATCCTGCTTGTAAAGTCGGCCATGGTATTATGTTTGACCATGCAACTGGTATAGTGATTGGTGAAACAGCTGTTATTGAAGATAACGTCTCTATTTTACAATCAGTTACTCTAGGTGGTACTGGTAATGAAAAAGGCGATCGTCATCCGAAAATTCGCGCCGGTGTTTTAATTGGTGCTGGGGCTAAAGTGCTCGGCAATATTGAGGTCGGCGAGGGCGCCCGAATTGGCGCAGGCTCAGTGGTACTGAGCGCCGTACCACCACACACCACGGTTGTAGGCGTACCAGCTAAAATAGTTGGTAAACCAAATTGCCCCTGTCCAGCGAAAAGTATGAATCAGAATTTTTTAGAGGTTGATGAGCCGCAAAACGAATCACACACCAGTGCAATGCTCTAAGTAAAAAACTTAAAAGGAATTAAGTATGAGTAAAAATAATCCATTTTCGCTGTTGTTAGCATTTATCACAGGTGTTGTTCTAACGTGGAGTTATTTTGCGTTGAGCTCTGACGAAGCAGCTCCTGTGACTACAACACAAACACAGGTACTTGAACAAGAAGTCAAAATAATGCCTGCCAGTACCGTAGCTGCAGAGCTAGATACAGTATCCCAGTCTCAACAAGTGACTGATATTACCTCGTCTGCCCAAGATACATCAGCGCAAACAACGGATGAACAAACGCTTGAGCAACAAGTGCAACAGCTCAAGCGTGAGTTACTGCAACAGCAAAAATTAGTAAAAGCTTACGAACAACAATTACAAGCACCGTCCGATTTTGAACAAGCTTTGCTAGACAAGTTTACTGAGCAAAGTCGCAATGAAGAGTGGGCTTATCGTACCGAGACTGCTATGAAAGACTTTTTACAGATTGCTGACCTTGGCATCACCCCTGAATTAGTTAGTGCGCAGTGTAAAAGTTCGGTATGTAAATTTGAACTTGCAGCGCCAAAGGATGTAGATGATTTTGATCATACCCAATGGCGCGAACTCAACGATAAGTTGGTACAACAAGACTTTTGGCAGCAATTTAAAGTCAGTACTTCAAAATCAAGCGATCGCGATTTTTCATTATTATTAAGTACTGAGTCAGAATAACGAGCCTCAGCTGACAAGAGCTTGAATCACGCCATCAGCAAGCTCGGTTACAATTAAATCACCTTGAGTTACTTGCTTAATAGACTTAATCACTTGCCCTTGCTCATTTTTAGTGATGCTATAACCACGAGCGAGTACATTGAGCGGACTTACCGATTCTAATCGGCTAGCCTGCATTGCGAGGGTATTTTGGGCACTGTGTAATTGTTGCTGCATGGTTTGTGTTAAACGCCCTTGTAGTTGCTGTAATTGATGACTTGCCTGAGTAATTTTGCGATCTGGTGAGCGCTGCATTAGTCGCGGCGTTAGATTATTTAAGCGGCGCTCATATTGATAGAGCCGATTTTGTATCGCCTGCTGTAATGCTACTGTCAATTCATCTAAACGTTGTGCTTGTTGATTTAACTGATTACGCGGATGACATAATGTTAAACGGTGCTCAAGTGCTGTTGCAACGCTTTGCTTTGCAGATAACTGATGTTTAAACGCATTGGCTAAGCGATTTAATTGTTGTTGGATTTGATTATAAAGTTCGCTGCTATTGGGGCTAACAAGCTCTGCAGCCGCGCTTGGCGTTGCGGCGCGCACATCGGCAACATAATCGCTAATGGTGGTATCAATTTCATGACCGACAGCACTGATAATTGGTAGGTTACTGGCAAAAATAGCGCGTGCCAGTAGCTCATGGTTAAAGCACCATAAATCTTCTAGTGATCCACCACCGCGGCCTAAAATAATTACATCAACTTCATTGCGGACATTAGCAATATTGATTTTATCAATTAATTGTAGGTGCGCGTCTTTACCTTGTACCATAGCAGGGTAGATCACGACTTCAAGTTGTGGCGCTCGACGCTTAAGTACCGTTAAAATATCTTTGATAGCCGCCCCTGTGGCTGATGTAATAACACCAACACGATGCACAACCCCAGGCAATGGTTGTTTATGGGCGGAGCTAAATAAACCTTCGGCGGCTAAGCGCATTTTTAATTCATCAAACTGTTGCTTTAGTTGCCCTTCGCCAGCAGCTTCCATGTGTTCAACAATCAGCTGATAGTCACCACGCGGTTCATACAGCGATACTCGGGCTCGAACTGTCACTTGTGCGCCATTTTCAGGGCGATAGCGTTGGCCTCGATTGTTGCCTCGCCACATCGCCGCTTTTACTTGAGCGCGATCATCTTTGAGCGTGAAATACCAATGACCAGAGGCTGGTGTAATGAAATTTGATATTTCGCCGGTTAAATTTAACGATGCGAATCCTTGTTCGAGTACGGTTCTTATTTCTCTATTTAACCTAGAAACGGTATAAATCGTTTGCTGCTGGGATGTTACGGCCATAAAGCGACTCTAAAAAGCGATGATGGGGGTATTTTATCATAAATAATTGTGAAATCTTATTTACTCGTGCCCACAACGCTGATAAAATTTGGCCGCAATTCCTTAAACAAGATCCACATGTGAGAAGTTGCCAAAATGCTTAGAATTGCTAAAGAAGCTCTTACCTTTGATGACGTACTTTTAGTACCCGGTCATTCTACTGTTTTGCCACACACGGCAAACATTTCAACTCGCTTAACGCGTGGTATCAAACTTAACTTGCCGCTAGTTTCAGCATCTATGGATACTGTTACCGAAGCACGCTTAGCGATTGCGCTAGCGCAAGAGGGCGGTTTAGGTTTTATCCACAAAAACATGACAATTGAAGAACAAGCCAAAAACGTACGTAAAGTTAAAACGTATGAAGCGGGTATTGTTTCTTTCCCTGTTACTGTGACAGCGGATTTAACCATTGCAGATGCAATTGTACTTGCTGAAGAAAAAGGCTTTTCAGGTTTTCCGGTAACGGACGCTGAAAACGGCCTTGTTGGTATTGTTACCAGCCGCGATATGCGTTTCGAAACCAAGCTTGAGCAACCGGTTTCAACAGTGATGACTAAAAAAGAAAAGTTAGTCACTGTAAAAGAAGGTGCAGCGCGTGATGAAATCTTAGGATTAATGCACGAACACCGTATCGAAAAAATCCTTGTTGTTGATGATGCGTTTAAATTAAAAGGCATGATCACAGTAAAAGATTATCAAAAAGCACAAGACAAACCACATGCATGTAAAGATGAACAAGGTCGTTTACGTGTAGGTGCTGCCGTTGGTGTAGGTCCAGGTACTGATGAGCGTATTGCTGCATTAGTCGAAGCGGGCGTTGATGTATTACTAATTGATACCTCACATGGTCATTCTCAAGGTGTTATCGACCGTGTTGCACAAACTCGTCAAACTTACCCTGAACTACAAATTGTAGCTGGCAATGTGGCAACAGCTGAAGGTGCGATTGCGCTTGCCGACGCCGGTGTTGATGCAGTTAAAGTAGGAATTGGCCCAGGTTCAATCTGTACTACGCGTATTGTTACTGGTTGTGGTGTACCACAAATCACAGCTATCTCTGATGCTGTTGATGGCCTAAAAGGTCGTGACATTCCAGTGATTGCTGATGGTGGTATTCGTTTCTCAGGTGATATTGTAAAAGCACTTGTTGCTGGTGCATCATGTGTGATGGTTGGCTCAATGCTAGCGGGTACTGAAGAAGCGCCTGGTGAAGTCGAGCTTTACCAAGGCCGTTACTACAAGTCATACCGTGGTATGGGCTCGCTTGGTGCGATGAACCAAAAAGAAGGTTCATCAGATCGCTATTTCCAAAAATCAAATCAAGCAGACAAGCTTGTGCCAGAAGGGATTGAAGGTCGTGTGGCTTATAAAGGTCCAATCGCGACAATCATTCACCAACAAGTTGGCGGCCTGCGCAGCGCAATGGGTTTAACCGGTTGTGCCACGATTGAAGAATTAAACACTAAACCTCAGTTTGTACGTGTTACTTCAGCAGGTATGGGTGAGTCACATGTTCATGATGTGCAAATCACCAAAGAAGCACCTAACTACCGCTTAGGTTAATAGCTTCAAATCTATTAAAATTACTGGGCTAGCTTCGCTAGCCCTTATTTATTATAGTCATTCAGGTAACCTGAGTGCTAGTTCTTGACTAACGAGACCCTCAATGAGCAAAGACATTCACGATTCACGAATTCTTATTTTAGACTTTGGTTCGCAATACACGCAATTGATCGCCCGCCGTGTGCGAGAAATTGGTGTTTACTGTGAACTGTGGGCATGGGACGTAACGGAAGAGCAGATCCGTGAGTTCAATCCACAAGGTATCATTCTATCTGGTGGCCCTGAGTCAACAACCTTAGAAAACAGCCCGCGTGCCCCTGAGTATGTATTCAATGCAGGCGTACCTGTACTTGGTATTTGTTACGGCATGCAAACAATGGCTACTCAGCTTGGCGGTAGCGTTCATAGCTCTGATAAGAAAGAGTTTGGTTACGCGCAAGTTGAAAAAGTCGGTAACTGTGCATTATTTGATGCCATTGAAGACAGCATTACCGATGGCGGTGAAGGCATTTTAGACGTGTGGATGAGCCATGGTGATAAAGTAATGGAAATTCCAGATACTTTCAAAACCACAGCTAAGACATCTACTTGCCCACATGCGGCAATGTCTAACGAAGAAAAGCGTTTTTACGGCGTACAATTCCACCCAGAAGTAACCCACACTCATCAAGGCCAACGTTTGCTAGAACGCTTTGCGATTGATATTTGTGGTTGTGAAAAACTGTGGACTGCTGCAAAAATCATTGATGACGCCATAGAGCGCATTAAAGATACTGTGGGTGATGACGAAGTAATCTTAGGTTTATCTGGTGGTGTTGATTCATCAGTGGTGGCTATGCTTATTCACCGCGCGATTGGCGACCGTTTAACCTGTGTATTTGTTGATAACGGTTTACTGCGTTTAAACGAAGGTCAGCAAGTAATGGATATGTTTGGCAATAAGTTTGGCCTAAACATTATCAAAGTGGATGCCGAAGAATTATTCTTAGCGGATCTTGCTGGTAAATCAGACCCAGAAGACAAGCGTAAAGCGATTGGCCATACATTTATTAAGGTATTTGATAGCGAATCTAAAAAGCTTAAAAATGCAAAATGGTTAGGTCAAGGTACTATCTATCCAGATGTTATCGAGTCAGCAGCGTCTGCAACTGGTAAAGCGCATGTGATCAAGTCTCACCATAATGTGGGCGGCTTACCAGATGACATGGAAATGGGCTTAGTTGAGCCACTGCGTGAATTATTTAAAGATGAAGTACGTAAAATTGGTTTAGAGCTCGGTTTACCGTACGACATGCTTTATCGTCACCCGTTCCCTGGGCCTGGTCTAGGTGTGCGTGTACTTGGCGAAATCAAAAAAGAGTACTGTGACTTATTACGCCGTGCTGACGCTATCTTCATTGAAGAGCTTCACAAAGCAGAGCTTTACCATAAAGTAAGCCAAGCATTCACGGTATTCTTACCGGTTAAGTCGGTAGGGGTTATGGGTGATGCACGTAAGTACGATTGGGTTGTTTCACTTCGTTGTGTAGAAACTATCGACTTTATGACTGCACGTTGGTCACATTTACCGTATGAGTTCTTAGGTCTGGTTTCAAACCGCATCATTAATGAAATCGACGGTATCTCACGCGTTGTTTACGATATTTCAGGAAAACCACCTGCGACAATCGAGTGGGAATAATTTTTAGGCCTGAAATGTCTGGCACTAACAGACATTAAATCTTAATTAAGTCCGCGTAATTGCGGACTTTTTTTGTTCGGAACATCACTGAAAAAATGCTCTGACACTTTGTTCTATAAGTCAAAATATGGCCCAGCCTTGATTCTGCGTTACCAATTCACAAATCAAATAATAACTGTCTAAATCAAAATGATCTGGGCTTAGGGCATTTTCGCGGTTTTCTCCTGAGCGGTTACATAGTACGAACTGACGATATTGTTGTAGTTGCGAAAGAGTCAACACATCTTCTTTAGCGAGAGGGTGCTTTTTACCGATATACGTTACTTTACGTCGTCAAAAGCTAAAACCAAGCTATCGGTTAAACAACTTGATAAGACCATCGCCACTCGTATCGTGCAATTAGGGTCGTCAAACTTAGTGATGTTTATCTACTTCAGCTTCGTCATGGCGTTCCATAACATGCAATTTATGGCCTACGGAGACACCACGCAGTTAGCCGCATTCGCGATTGTTGGCTACTTAGCGAGCTGTTATTACTTCTTCGCTGAAGGCTTAGTCAGCGGCTTGCAGCCACCAGTGAGTTACTACTTAGGCGCCAAGCAATACAAACGCATTAGCGAAACCGTAAAACTGGCTTTTCTGTTACCGTTGGGTCCGGTATAGCTTTGGTAATACTGTTTAACATTTTTCCAGAAATCTTTATCAGCATCTTTACCACAGGCAATGATGCATTACTTGAAGCAAGCAAAAACGGTATTCGTTTACACTTAATGGCATTGTTTTTAGATGGCTTCTTATTCATGGCGTCCATCTACTTCGTCGCCGTTGGTAAAAGCGGACAAGCCCTGTTTGTTTCCGTCGGCAATATGTTGATACAGTTTCCTTTCCTATTCATCTTGCCGAAATACCTAGGTATCGATGGTGTTTGGTTAGCCGTCCCTTTATCTAACATTGCCTTCGCATTGATCGTACTGCCGATGCTATTAAGCAACCTGAAAGGTTTTATGTACATGCATAAACAACAAAGTTTCGCTTAAAAAACAATAAGAAAAAAATAGTAAGGATATTTTTATATCGACGAGCGTTAAATAACTTTGGGGCAAAAGCGAGTTATGAGTTTTAACAACAGAGTCTGCATCACTTAGTATGACTTGATATGCAGCTGGTCGCTCATGTTTTGATACGCTTTAAAAATGGACAACAAGTTGAGTATAAAAAGTGAATAGAATTGAACCTAACCGTGCTTACTACTGAAAAGAAGCACGGGCTTCGTTGTGATATGGCCGAATCCTCAGTCTGGGCCAAAGCTGAACTAAAACGTCTGCGAGTAGCAAAATGTAAAAAGTTCTGAGCATGGATATATGAAGGCTTATCCTAGTTTAGGTAAGTAATTATAAAAACGGCGAATTAGTTGGCTAATTCGCCGTTTTGTTTATTTAAAAAGCAGTTAAACTAAAAGAGTGATTTTTTTCTTTACCTTTAGCGAAACTTCTCTATAATTCGTCGTCATTGCAGGGGCGTAGTTCCAATTGGTAGAACAGCGGTCTCCAAAACCGATGGTTGGGAGTTCGAGTCTCTCCGCCCCTGCCACTTCTTCTTTACATAGCCTTGATTACTTCTTATATTGTTCCAGTGTTTAAATCTACTGAGTTTTTATGCATCCACGATACGCAGCTATTTTTGGTATAGAAAACCTCGAACTAAATCAGCATTTCCGATTACAGCCAGTCGCTGAACAACGTTCTGATGCACCAAGTGCAGCGCCGCAGGTAAATATAGAGCTAAGTACAACGCTATTGGCTGATTTAAATCGCGCTATTGCGCCATTAAAAATTAGCCAAGTAGTGCAAAGCGATGAGCTTGCATGGCATGATGGTCAATTGAGCTTACCAACCCAGCAGCTTAATGCTGATAATAAACGCGCGCTATGGGCGCTGATGAGCACACACCTTGATAACCTTTGAATCTGTTAATGAATTATCCATTGATGCGCTGATGCGTGTTGAGAACGCGTGTCACACTCATCCGTGGACAGTAAACACTATGCAATCATGTCTCGCTGGGCGTTACTTTAATTTAGCTGCGTTTAATGAGCAGCAAATTATTGGTTTTTATATCGGTGAAAAAGCAGGGCCTGACTTTACTTTAATGGATATCTGCGTGGCACCTGATTTTCAGGGGCAGGGGATTGCCAAACAATTGCTTGCAGCGTTTATTGAATACGGCGAAAAGCATCACGCTGAAAACTTATTTTTAGAAGTACGTGAAACCAATACTCGTGCCATCGCCTTATATGAGCAGGCAGGCTTTAGTGAAATGTCGGTACGTAAAAATTACTACCCAAGTAGTGACCCATCAAAAAATGGCCATGAAGATGCTATCTTAATGGGAATGACATTACTTTTTGGTTAATGACTGTTCTTGTTGCAAGGTATATTTTATCGCTTCAATTAAGCTCAGTGCCAAATAATCACGGCGATTGTGATCACGACCACGTAAATTATCTTCAAGTGTGGCCGCCGCATGGTGAATATTACTAAAACCAAAACAACCAGCACTGCCTTTTAAACTATGGGCCAGTGCTCTGAGCTGCTCCCACTCACCATTATTGTATAGCTGCGTAACGTCGGTTAAATAACCTGGCAGTTTTAAGCGATAGTTGTCGTTGATCTGTTGAAATTTTTCGCTGTTTAGCAAGCTATCCCATTTATTTTGGCTGTCTTTTTCAATATTTAAATAGCTAACAAGCACACTTTCTAAGGCATCTTTATCGATAGGCTTAGCCAGTGCTTCGTCGCAACCGGCTTGCAAATAGGTGTTTACGTCATCTTTCATTACATTCGCGGTAAGTGCAATGATCGGCCCATCGTAGGCTGCATGGCGGAGCATTTGTGTGGCTTCTAAGCCGCCCATTACCGGCATTTGCATGTCCATAATGATTAATTGATAGTCATTCACCAGCGCCATTTCAACAGCTTCTGCACCATTGTTGGCTATATCAGGCTCAAGCCCCCATGTTTGCAGTAATAACTTGATTAGTACTTGGTTGTCAGGGTTATCCTCGGCGACTAATATATTGGCATCAAAGCTATTTTCTGCGAATGAAAGCTGTAAGTCCTTAGCGGGAGTTAATTGGCTTAACTCAGTCAGCATTGGCACTGTTTGTTGTTTATCAGCAGGTAAGTTACAGGCAATTTGCACGCAGAAACAGCTTCCTTGGCCTGGCGTGCTTGTTACATAAACATCACCACCGAGCAATTGTGCTAAATTTTTAGAAATACATAAGCCTAAGCCAGTGCCGCCAAAGCGTCGTGTTGTTGTTGTATCAGCTTGTTCAAAAGGCTTGAATACCCGCTCAACTTCTCGCTCTGACATGCCAATACCGCTATCTTTAATGGCAAATTCTATGAGTTGTAAATCACTGTTATAGGTAATATCTAATTCAATTAAACCTTGCTCGGTAAACTTCACTGCATTGCTGGCAATATTAATGAGAATTTGCTTTAAACGAGTGCTATCACTATTAATTATGCGCGGTAATGGTAAGTGAAAATTGATATTGCAGTTAAGTTTTTTCTCTTGTGATAAAGGACGAATAATCGAATCAATATCATGAACTAACTGCACAATATCTAGCGGTTCTTTTTCAACTGCTAATTTTTCGGCTTCGATTTTCGACAAGTCTAAAATATTATTGATGAGTTCAAGTAAGTGTTTAGAGTTACGTAATATAGTATTTAGGTGCCAAGCGTCGCCGGTTGTATTTTGGCTGTGTAATAGCTGCTCAGTAAAGCCCATGATAGCGGTTAGTGGTGTACGTATCTCATGACTCATATTGGCTAAAAAGCGGCTTTTTAATTGGTTCGCTTGTTCCGCTTGGGCAATGGCCACCTCGAGTTGACTATTCATGGTTTCAAGTGCTTTGGTACGGCTTTCGACTTTATCTTCTAAGTGATGTTTATATTCTTCAAGTTCGTCTTGATAATGACGAATTTGGTTCACCATGTGATTAAAATCATTAAATAATACCCCCACCTCATCATTATTATGGGCAGGCAAATATACCGACAAATCGCCGTCTCCTACTCGATGGCTGGCTGCCCCAAGTAACTCAATTGGGTTAAGTAGTAAATTACGTACCACAATAAAAATCAGCATCGGCAGGGTGATCACTGAAATAATTACAATCAAGGCGGTGATCAAACTGATCGCTTTGCCGGATTGATAAAGCAAGGCTTTGGGGATGGTCGAGACATAATAATAACCGCCGCTCATTTGGATGGCGTAAATCATCCGTTCAACCTTATCAATACTCGATAACTCTATGGTTGAGAGCTTACCTAGATCGGCTAAGTCGTGAATTTGTTGCAGCTCATATTCGCTAATATATTGACCGCGCTTATTGTAGTCTGAGCTAAATAATATTTTGCCATTGCTGGTCAGTAATAAATTTAAGGTATTGTTATAGGGCGCTTCTAAAATGCTGGTATTTAAAATCGATGGCTCAACATGCAACACAATAAACCCTAATTGTTGCGGACGTTTAAGGTAGTAATCAGCACTGTAAATACGTTGAATAAAATACAAACTGGTAGTGCCATCTTGTTTTTGCACCATAAACTGTTGTTGGCGTAAGTTACTTTGTAAAACTTGTGAGAAAAATGGATAGCTGGTTGGTGCGGTATTTAAATTACTGGAGTAATAGGCGTCGCTTTGACCATCCGGAGAGACTAAATTTACGCTAACAATATCGGGGTAAGCTTCTGAATAGCTTGCAAATACATCCATTAGTGCGCCTAGGCGACGGGTGTAATTGCCGTTATCGCGTAAGTCATCTGCTAAAAAGTCACTTAGTACAGGGGAGGCCGAGAGTAACTTTGTAGTAGAGTGAAATGAATCGATGTAATTGAACATTTTTTGTTGTTGCTGTTCAACAAAACGGCTAACAATGAGCTCGGCTTGTTTTTGTGTGGAGCTGGTAACGTTGGTGAGAGTAAAGCCACCTAAAAACAATAACGGTAAAATCACCAAAGGCGTGATATACCATAATAATCTTATACTTAACTTACTTGTTCTCATACCCAAACAAAATATCCTCCATGTAATCTATCAATAGTATGCGTTAGCGTAAAATTACACAAGTTTAGTGCGTTCGCTGCAGCAAACGGGTTGAGCTGATTTTAAACCAAGTTATCGGCTAATTACTTGCAATCGTTGCTTTTTTGGCTAAGACAAACAAGGTATAATGTGACTAATTCTATTTTATATTTACAGTGCGTAGCGAAGACCTGTGCTTAGGTTTGTTTTTGGTTGCGCCTTGTTATGACTTAAAGCGGCTTACATGTCTAATTTATTAAACGAAATCAATACGCGACGCACGTTCGCGATCATCTCGCATCCGGATGCTGGTAAAACTACCATCACCGAAAAAGTACTGTTGTTCGGACAAGCTATTCAAAAAGCGGGTACCGTTAAAGGCCGTGGCTCTAATCAACATGCCAAGTCTGACTGGATGGAAATGGAAAAAGAGCGTGGTATCTCGGTCACGACCTCTGTTATGCAATTCCCATACAATAAAGCGCTAGTAAACTTACTTGATACCCCAGGACATGAAGATTTCTCTGAAGATACTTATCGTACCTTAACTGCGGTCGATTCATGTTTGATGGTGATCGATGCGGCTAAAGGTGTTGAAGATCGTACTCGTAAATTAATGGAAGTAACGCGCTTACGTACCACGCCAATTGTCACATTTATGAATAAATGTGACCGCGATATTCGTGATCCGATGGAGTTGTTAGACGAAGTTGAAACAGAGCTAAATATAGCTTGTGCACCGATCACATGGCCAATTGGCTGTGGTAAAGAGTTTAAAGGTGTTTATCATATTCACCGCGGCGAGACCTTGTTATACAAAACCGGCCAAGGTCATACTATTCAAGAAGTACGCAGCATTAAAGGGCTTGATAATCCTGAGCTTGATGCAGCGATTGGCGATGAGCTTGCTGGGCAACTGCGTGAAGAGTTAGAACTTGTTATTGGTGCATCGCACGAATTTGATTTAGAGCTATTTTTAGCGGGTGAGTTATCACCAGTGTACTTTGGTACTGCGCTTGGTAACTTTGGTGTTGATCATGTGCTTGATGGCCTAACTGAGTGGGCACCAACGCCATTACCGCGTGAAACAGAAGACCGTACTGTTGTTGCAACAGAAGAGAACTTCACTGGCTTCGTATTTAAAATTCAAGCGAATATGGACCCTAAGCACCGTGACCGTATTGCGTTTATGCGTATTGTGTCGGGTAAATACAGCCAAGGCATGAAAATGAACCATGTGCGTATAGGTAAACAAGTCAGTATTTCTGATGCGGTAACCTTTATGGCGGGTGATCGTGAGCGTGCAGGTGATGCTTTTGCAGGTGATATTATTGGTTTACATAACCACGGTACGATCCAGATAGGTGATACCTTCACACAAGGTGAAAAGCTTAAATTTACTGGTATTCCAAACTTTGCGCCGGAATTATTCCGCCGCATTCGTCTGCGTGATCCACTTAAACAAAAGCAATTATTAAAAGGCTTGGTGCAGCTATCTGAAGAAGGTGCAGTACAAGTATTTAGACCGCTTATTAATAACGACTTAATTGTAGGCGCGGTTGGTATATTGCAGTTTGATGTGGTTGTAGCGCGTTTGAAAGCAGAATATAACGTAGATGCTTTATACGAAAGCGTAAATGTAAATACCGCACGTTGGGTAAGTTCGACTGACGTTAAAAAGTTTGAAGATTTTAAACGTAAGTGCGAAAGCAACTTAGCGCTTGATGGCGGCGATAATTTAACTTACATAGCGCCGAGTCGTGTAAATCTTAACTTATCAATTGAGCGCTATCCAGAAGTGACATTTAACCACACGCGTGAAAATTAGACTCAAATTTTAATTTAAAGCCCGCTAACGCGGGTTGGTAAAGGTAATAAATTACATGAATATTCGTACCCTACTAATTGAAAGAGCCATCGCAGCCATGACTGGCGCTGGCTTACCAGCAGATACTAACCCTGCGGTAACACAGAGTACCCGCCCACAATTTGGTGACTACCAAATTAATGGTGCAATGGGCGCTGCTAAAAAAATGAAAAGTAACCCGCGAGAGCTTGCACAACAAATTATTGATCACTTAGATGTAAGTGATATCGCAGACAAAACAGAAATTGCCGGCCCTGGTTTTATCAATATTCACCTAAAACCTGAGTTTTTAGCGCAAAGCTTAAAAGCGGCAAACCAAGATGCAAAGCTGGCTGTTGCTGAGCATGCACAACCGCAAAAAGTAGTGGTTGATTACTCATCACCTAATCTTGCTAAAGAAATGCACGTTGGGCATTTACGTTCAACGATCATTGGCGATGCAGTAGTACGCGCACTGGAGTTTCGTGGCGACACGGTTATTCGTCAAAACCACATGGGCGATTGGGGCACGCAATTTGGTATGCTGATTGCGCATCTGGAAGATCAAATCAGCCAAGGTGTTGATTTAGATTCTGTGGCACTTGCTGATCTAGAAACCTTCTACCGCGACGCTAAAAAGCGTTTTGATGATGAAGAAGGTTTTGCAGATAAAGCGCGTGATTACGTAGTAAAACTACAAGGTGGCGACGCGCATTGTGAAAAACTATGGAAGTTGTTTATCGCAACCTCGGTAAAGCATTCTGAAGAAGTATACAAACGCTTAAATGTAACGCTTACACCAGACGACATCATGGCTGAAAGTGCTTATAACAGTGAACTGAACAATATCATTAAGTTATTACAAGATAAGAATATTGCCGTTGAGTCACAAGGCGCACAGGTGGTGTTTTTAGATGAGCTGGCAAATAAAGATGGTGAGCCATCAGTGTTTATCGTGCAAAAGTCAGGTGGCGGTTTCTTATACGCAACCACCGATTTAGCCGCCTGTGATTACCGTTCAAACAAGTTAGGCGCAGCCCGCATTTTAATTTTTGTTGATGCGCGTCAAAGCCTACACTTCAATCAAGTAGAGCTTACTGCACGTAAAGCCGGTTTACTACGCGATGAAACTAGCTACGAATTTTGCCCATTTGGCACCATGATGGGTGAAGACGGCAAACCATTTAAAACGCGTACAGGTGGCACGGTAAAACTTGCTGATTTACTTGAAGAGTCAATCACTCGAGCTGCTGCTAAGCTTGCTGAGCGTGAGTCTGACTTAACTGATGAAGAGCGCAGTGAAATTGCCCGTAAAGTAGGTATTGGCGCAGTTAAATATGCAGACCTTTCTAAGCACCGAACCAGTGATTACATTTTCAACTGGGACAGTATGCTTAGCTTTGAAGGGGCAACAGCACCTTACTTACAATATGCTTATACTCGTGTACGCAGTATTTTCCGTAAATCAGGCGTAGACGCAGCAAGTTTAAACGCAGATGTCGCTATTGTTGAGCCGCAAGAAAAAACCCTTGCGCTTAAACTACTGCAATTAGAAGAAGTACTTGATCAAATGATCAGTGAGGCAACACCGCACGTATTATGTAGTTACCTATACGAGCTTGCCAGCCTATACATGACCTTCTACGAAGCGTGCCCAGTACTTAAAGAAGGCGTAGAGCCAAGTGTACGCGATAGCCGTTTAGTGCTGTGTAATTTGGTAGCGGATACACTGAAAACGGGCCTAGATCTTTTAGGCATTGAAGTCATGGAGCAAATGTAATCACCGTCGTATTTTAATCTAATACTGCGTTGTCCACTCGACTGACCCTAATCACATACAACTACGTATGCTCATAGGGATAAGTCGAGTGTCCGCCTTATCTTAGACTAAACTACTTAGGTGAACGTCTGCTGTGTGTAGTTCGCTTTAGCTGCGTTAATGAGTTTATTTAGCCTAAGTCACATACAAAAGTGACAAGGTACTAGGAAGAAATAGGCCCTAGGTTCTAAGAATAGTTTGATACACAGATAGTTGTTTATAAATTTTTGAAGAACCTAGAACCTAGAACCTAGAACCTAGAACCTA